>JAFOZN010000093.1 GCA_017391185.1 Alistipes sp.
GTTAAGACCAAAGCCGTCAAGTTGGAGGTCGATCAACCCGAAAACTTCTCTTGCGGTGTCTATGAATGGTCGGTAGAGTAGAATCGCTTAGATATAACAAAAGTAGCAGCCCGCGTAGGACTGCTACTTTTTTTGTACAATAGGACTCGACCGCCGAGCGAAAGCGAGGTGAAGCGGGGATACCTTTGAGAATAAAAAAATCCTGTTATCCCCGCAACCTACCCCTCCCAACCTACTAATCTGCGCACAAAGGCGAGTAGCCGTAGGCTTGGCTTTTTATGTGTTTGTCGTGAGTACTACTCAACGACAAGACACAAAAAAAGACGAATAACAACATTGTTGTTACTCGCCTTATAAATTTGTGCCCAGAATAGGACTCGAACCTACATGCCGTGAAGCACTCGCACCTGAAACGAGCGTGTCTACCATTTCACCATCTGGGCTTGTTTCGGGGAACAAAGGTACGAAAAAAAATCATTCCGCAATAAGTTTCCCCTAAAAAATATCTTTCCTTGGCCAAAAGCGGCTCACTTTGCTTAGCTGCCAAGATTAATCTTGGAAAAATTTATAGTGAAAAATCACTAAATAGACTACCGCTACCGAAATATAGGCATCGGCCAGATTGAAAATCGGGCCAAAGAAGTAGTTGTTGTAATCCACCAGGAATGAGAGCCAATCGGGGCAGCTATTCCATTGGAAGAGTGGGAGATAGAACATATCCACCACTTTGCCCAACATAAACGTGCTATATCCCTCGCCCAGCGTAGCCACCGTGAGTGGGGTAGATTGGGTGAAGATCATTCCGTAAAACAAAGAGTCAATTAGGTTGCCCACAGCGCCCGCGAATATCAGCGTCATGCCAATGAGTACCCCTTTGGGAACATCTACCTTAGGCTTGCGGCTGAGGTAATGGATATAGAAACCCAAAAGGCCAATCATCACCACGCGAAACGAGGTGAGCAGTAACTTGCCCCAATCTATATCCCCTGAGGTCGATAGCTGCATGCCGAAGGCTGCGCCATTATTCTCCACAAAACGGAGCTGAAACCATGGGAAAATCTCGATGGCCTGATCTATGCAGAGGTGTGTCTTGATCCAAATCTTAAGTATCTGATCTAACAAGACCAGTACAACGGTCAATATCGCTATGTGTCGTAATCTCATCTTACAATCTTTTGAGGGTTAAATTTTCGCAAGCAAAGATACTCAAAAAAGTCAATTCTTCTTCTCCTCGATTGAGAAAATCTTCTCCGAGACTCGGCTCGGCTATCAATAGTTGGGAATTTGTGTTTACTTCGACTCCGTTGTACTCTGACTCATGGCTATACGCTTGGCATAGCAGATTGCATTTGAGACATTGACCTTAGCCCCATCTTGTGGGTTGAGCCAACGAAGTTTGATTTCGTGCATCGTATTCTTAAGCTCGAAGTTGTAGTATATCTCAAGTTTGCGGGTGGTGAAATCTGCTGGCATCTCCACTATCTGGCGCTGCTGACCATCTACGGTGACCTCTATTCGAGCCACATAGTTCTTATCCGCGCTCGAGACATTGCCATTGACTACCACTCCAGCAAAGAAATTCTCGAAAGCGATCTCCTGCGAGAGATCCTTTCCGATATCTACTCTACCTGCCACCGCCAAGTCGGGGAATGACTCCTCGTAGCGTACCGCTTCAGGACTCTGGCGATTTATCTTGACCGCCTTCTTAGACTCTTTACCGCCCTCTTTGCAGATCATCTTTAGTGCGTGGTCGTAGCTCATGCGATAGCAATCCTTGAGCGAGGAGTTCGTATATGCAAACTTGATATCCTCGGCAATCTTCAGTGGCTCGATCCACTCCTCAGGGATGTTGCTGTATCCGATAGCTGTACCCAAGATACCTGCTGCCGAAGCTGGATTGCAGTCGGAATCCTGTCCGCAGCGTGTTGCGATATCTATCGTCTTGCCAAAATCGCCCTCGCCATAGAGCAGACCTATTATGACGTATGCGCTGTTGATCAGAGCGTCAATATTAAAATCGGTGTTTGCGCCATCGGGACAGAGATCTATCGTAGCCCATTTCTTCTGGCACAGCCGCCATGTAGCTCTCCA
>JAFOZN010000094.1 GCA_017391185.1 Alistipes sp.
ACTGCCAAAGAACAAAACTCTCCTTTGAACAGGCAACCACTCCCAAAATGGCAACCAACGCTATTAATATCTTCTTCATATTTAAACTTTTACTAATTATCTATTTAAATTGCTTCATAGCTTTATCCATCTCGCGCTTTGCATCATTCTCCTTCAGATACTCACGCTTATCATAAGCCTTACGACCACGCGCAAGACCGATAACGATCTTGGCAAAACCTCTTTCGCTGAGGAACATTCTCAAGCCCACCACGGTCAAACCCCTGTCCTGCAATTGGCGTTGTAGCTTATTTAGCTCCTTTCGTTGCAACAAGAGTTTTCTATCTCGTCTTGGCACGTGATTATTACACGTACCCCAATCATATTCGGAGATATTTACTCCTCTGATCCAAAGTTAACCATCTTGGAAATAGCAATAGCTATCGGTCAGCGAAGCTTTACCAGCACGAATCGACTTGATCTCAGTTCCAACAAGCACAACACCAGCGATAAACTCCTCCAATATCTCATAATCGAAGGTAGCACGCTTGTTTCGGATATTTATATTTCTGTAATCTGCCATAATCTTTTTGTCTCTAAATCTTATCCTACGAACCATTTGTGGCACTGTTCTTGCCACGCTTTAGGCAGGTGGAGTCGGATAAAGGTAACTAATTCTTTTATCTTTGATTATGTTTACACATCTTTCTGTTTATTTTCTGTTTGCACACTGTGTGCGTAGCGATACGCATACTCATCCGACCCCACCATTTTTGCCCTTGCATTAAAGTATCAGTCTTTCGCTGCGCTTTGCTATTGCCAATCGAGCTTTATTCAATCTATCGAGAATCATCAGACACTCCTGCTCCTCATCCTCGCTAATATCCTCACGCCCCATACGCTCCAACTGCTCCACAAACATCTTATCTAACACCTTCGAGCGATATAGCATAATTGACTTAGGCACTCCTGCCGCCAAAATCTCATCTTGACTCTCCACGTGGATATCCTTCTGCTTCCAGAGCTTGCTCGGTTCATAGTTTTCGCCTTCGGTAAGTAGGTCAATCGCACGGTTACAAACCTCAGGATTGTGATGGTTGACAAAATACTGCTCAGCCACCTTCACACCCACACCCTGCTCTTTCCAATGCTCTTTATAGGTGTTGAACATCTCCCTCAGTATAGGATCGCTCATCTCGATACCATCAATCTCTAAATTCTGGATAATCTCCTCGGCGATATTCACCTCAACAAACTGACGCCCCTCCTGCAACTGATAATTCAAATGCCCCGACTTAAGCAAATAGGTCATAAGCTCCTTCTCCAGAGCATCCAGACTACTGCCGCCACTCGATGGCTTGGTCAAATCTGGCTCAGCGGAGCCCTCATGGGTTTGCTGCTGGCGCATCTGCGCTTGCTGACGGCGCACAAACTCCTCAGTCTCACGATCACCCGACTCTATGGCACGCTTGCGAGCAACCTCCGAGATCAAGACATTCTCATCCACATCCATGATGCGGGCGCACTCCTTGATATATACCGAGCGTTGGATCGAATCCCCCACCTGCACAATCGAGCGCACCATATCGTTGATTACCTCCGAGCGTTTGATAGGATCCTTACCCGCCTGCTTGAGCATCAACTTAGCCTTGAAGGATAGAAAATCCTCTTCATGCTCCAAGATATACTCCTGAACTTGGCTGACCGTATGAGTTCGGGCAAAAGAATCGGGATCATGCTCTGGTGGTAACGATACGACTCTGACATTAAGGCCCTCCTTCAATATCATATCAATACCTCTAAGCGAGGCATTGATTCCCGCCGAGTCACCATCATATATCACCGTAATGTTACGAGTGAATCGTCTCAAAAGCTGGATCTGCTCTACCGTAAGAGATGTTCCCGAAGATGAGACCACATTCTCCACGCCCGCCTGATGCATCGAGATTACATCGGTATAACCCTCCACCATTATGGCGTAATTCTGCTGCTGAATCGCCTTCTTCGCAAAAAAGAGACCATACAACTCTCTCTTCTTGCTATAAATCTCACTCTCTGGCGAATTCTGATACTTGGCAACACTCTTATCGGTACGCAACGTACGACCACCGAATGCCACCACTCGACCAGAGATATTATGCACCGGGAATATCACTCTGTCGCGAAAACGATCCCTTAAGCGACCATCACTCTCGCGCTTGAATGCCAATCCCGTAGAGAGCAAAAACTCCTCTTTATATCCTGCCGAGAGAGCCGCCATGCTCATCGCATCGCCGTCTGCCGAGCAGAAACCCAAACCGAATTTACGAATCGTAGCATCGGTAAACCCTCGCTTCTGAGCGAAGTAACTCAACCCCACGCTTCTACCTTCGGTCGATCCCATAAGGTATTTGGCAAAATACTCCGATGCCCAACCGTTAAGGGCAAACATACTCTCACGATTGTTATTGCGCTGGATATCTTCCTCGGTCTGTTCTCGCTCCTCGATCTCTATACCATATCGTTTGGCTACGATTTTCAGAGCCTCTGGGTAGCTCACGCCCTCATGCTCCATGACAAATGTGACTGCATTGCCACCCTTACCGCAACCGAAACATTTATATACACCCTTCGATGGAGATACCACAAACGATGGAGTCTTTTCATTGTGGAAAGGACAGCATGCCTGATAGTTTGTGCCCTTCTTTTTGAGCGCAACGTAATCGCTGATAATCTCTACGATATCAGCTGCTGCATATATCCTATCTATGGTGGCTCTATCTATCATCTTCTATAAAGTGCATATTAAGCATGCAAAGTTAATAAAAATAATCCTCAAAATACACCATCTGCCGAGGATATAAATCCCAACACCGCTATTCAAAAGTAAAATTCGCCTGCAAATGGCAAAAATTATGCGTAGAGCCGAAAATAATTACTACATCGATTGACTCTAAAAGTGATGATCCATTAATTGGATTAGGAGTCTTATTTGAACTTATGTGGAACAATTCTAACAACGACACTAAAAATACTATTTTAACAAACATTAAAAAAGGTCTAAATTAAATTCAC
>JAFOZN010000095.1 GCA_017391185.1 Alistipes sp.
CAAGCTGCTTCTTACCGAGGGTGGCCGAGAGGTTGTGGTAAATCGTGGTGGTGAGCAGGTTAGCATCAATATCTCGTTTGATGATTTGCTCCAGATGCGCCGTAATCGTGAATATGAGACATTGTATGAGCTTCGTTTCCCATTCATCATAGATAGCGTTGCTTCAGAGTCAGCTTTGGCTGCAGGTCTCAAGTCGGGCGATGAGATCGTAGCCTTCAATGGCGTTGAGGGGGTGGATGCGGTACAGATCGTGACAGAACTTTTGCCACAGATCAAGGGCGATACAGTAGCCTTAAAGGTCAATCGTGCTGGCTCAGAGGTAGAGCTTCGAGTACCAGTAAACGCAGAGGGTAAGATGGGCGTTGTCTTCCGTGGCGATTTGATCAAGCCTCATACTCGCGAGTATGGCTTCTTCGAGGCTATTCCTGCGGGAGTGAAGATGGCAGGTCAGACCATTGCTAATTATTGGGAGCAGTTGAAGTTGATCTTTACTCCTAAGACCAAGATGTATGAGGAGTTAGGTGGCTTTATCGCTATTGGTAATATCTTCCCATCGGAGTTTGATTGGTTGCATTTCTGGACTATGACAGCATTTCTTTCGATCATGTTGGCTGTGCTTAATGTGATGCCAATCCCAGGGTTGGATGGAGGTCATGCTCTGTTTACTTTGTGGGAGATGATTACAGGTCGTAAGCCAAGCGAGAAGTTCTTGGAAATCATGCAGTATATCGGTTTGATGATTTTGTTGGCATTGTTGGTATATGCCAACGGTAACGATATATATAGACTCTTTAAATAGTATTAAATTATTACTCTGGCAAAGTGGCAAAGGTTAAGAAGGCATATTTCTGCAAGAATTGCGGATTTGAGGCTCCCAAATGGTTGGGGCGTTGTCCTGCGTGTGGTGAGTGGAATACATTTTCCGAGGAGGTTATATCCACATCATCCTCTCCCTCTAAATCTTTGTCTGCAACCATAACACAAGCTCCTCCACAGCGCGTGAGTGAGATAGAGCGTACCCAAGTGAGTCGTTTGGATCTGCAAAACGTTGAGGTAAATCGAGTTCTTGGAGGTGGGTTGGTGCCAGGGTCATTGGTGTTGTTGGGTGGCGAGCCTGGTATCGGAAAATCTACTTTGAGTCTGCAACTTGCTCTGACTCCGCATGGCCTGAAAACCCTCTATGTCTCAGGAGAGGAGTCTCCCGAACAGATTCAGATGCGTGCTGAGCGTTTGGGAGTGGGTAACGAGGAGTGTTACATCTACTCAGAGACTCTGCTTGAGAATATCATCAAGCAGATGGAGGAGTTTCAACCCGATATAGTTGTCATAGACTCTATTCAGACTATATATACCGATATTCTGGACTCCTCGGCAGGTAGTGTCTCTCAGATTAGAGAGTGTGCAGCTACTCTGCTCAAGTATGCCAAGACTCACTCTACTTCGATATTTATCATCGGACATATTACCAAAGATGGTACTATCGCAGGTCCTAAGGTGTTGGAGCATATCGTAGATGTGGTTTTGCAGTTTGAGGGAGATGGTAATAATGTATATCGTATCCTCAGAGGTATCAAGAATCGCTTTGGTGCGACATTTGAAATTGGCGTTTTCGAGATGTTGGATAGCGGTCTTCGCTCGGTAGAAAATCCTTCGGAGATACTTCTTTCGCATTATGAAGAACCACTGAGTGGTATCGCCGTAGGAGCTTCGGTCGATGGCCTAAGACCTTATCTTATCGAAGTGCAGGCTTTGGTGAGTAATGCTGCCTATGGTACTCCCCAGCGCAATACTACGGGATATGACCCTCGCCGTATGGGAATGTTGTTGGCCGTATTGGAGAAGAGGGTTGGTATGAAGATGTTCCAGAAGGATGTCTTTTTGAATTTTGCGGGTGGATTCAGAGTCTCTGATCCAGGTTTGGATTTGGCTATTGTAGCCTCTGTCGTCTCTTCGTATTACGATCGTGCAGTGATGGATGGCGTGTGCTGTGCTGGAGAGGTTGGCCTTTCGGGAGAGGTGCGCCCTGCGCCACGTACCGAGCAACGCATCAGCGAGGCGGCGCGATTAGGTTTTAGGCGTATCATTGTGTCGGGATTTTTGCGTAAGACAATCAAAGTCCCCAAGGGTATCGAAGTCGTATATATCAACAATATAGGCGAATTGCCACCAGCACTCTTTACCGAGTAAGGCGAGTGGTATAGATTTTGAGTATAATCCTCTTCAAACACTTTGGGTGATGAAGAGGATTTTTTCATTTTGAGGAGGTTAATAGGCACTCATCTCTGCATGGTGTTGGCTGAAAGATTAGTCGAGGTGATGTGTGCCGATGTTGAGGGATAATGCCATATGTTTGAGTCGTTTCGGGGCTTTCTCATAATGAATAAATCTCTTTTCGTAAATGTCGGCCCATCGCATGAGATTACTCAAGCAAACTATTTAAACTATACGATATTATGAATTTGACAGATTTCGAGAATGTGATCTCTGCAGATCGTTCTCTTTTGGTTGATTTTTATGCTACTTGGTGTGGTCCGTGTCGAGCTATTAGATCTGTGTTGGATGCCTTTGTGGAGCGAATGGGTGGTGAAGTAGAACTTCTGCCTATTGATGTGGATCATTATGAGAACCAACAATTGGTAGATCACTATCGCATAATGTCAGTCCCAACACTGATTCTGTTTCGCGAAGGACGTATCCTATGGCGTAATAGTGGCGTGATTACACTCGAAAATCTGCTCGATGTAATTAGGCAGTTGGAGCGTACCGAGGCATATTATTAGGTGTAGTACAATCTTTTTTTGAGTTCCCTGCCCGATTAGTATTCCATTCGCCACTCCATCTCCTCTTTGATATAGAGCTCAGCGGGTGATTCTCCCATCTGGGATATGAGCTCCTTGACGCTATCTTTCATCTCGGAGTGAGAGTATGCTTTGTCGAGAAATGTGACAATACCTTGCATTATAGGGCGTGACGAGGGGTAGTTTGATATAATATGAGGTATTGATTCTAAGCAACTTTTCTGGCTCGCTAATTCGCTCTTTGCCGCTGATAAAAGTGCGGCATATACCTTAAACTCGCTTTGGCAGAGAGCCCAATTGTGGAAAATCTCTTCGAGTTGAGTGTGGTGGCGCATGATGGCAAATGCAAACTCTTCGGCTAACTCTGAATTTACGATACCTTCACCCCAATGCTCCATCTCCTCTATCGTTATCTCCTCAGGTTTGGCGATGTGCATGGCGGCAAGTTGTAGTTCTCGTACCTGCTGTTGGAATAGGTACTGCGCCAAAGAGTTATCCTGGCCTATCTCTTGTGCAATAGTGCGTATGGTGGGTAGGCTGACTCCATAATTAAGCCCATAAGCCTTACCGTAGCAAAACATTGTATCTGCCACTGCTCCATTCATCTCTTTGCGCATCCTGCTCAGCAGGGCGACCATCTGTGAGGTATTATTTGCCATTGCTATCCTAAAAAATAGGGTTGCCTACTACTAAGGCAACCCCTTATTTGTATTTTACTCTTAATTTACTTCTTTACTGCGCCCGAATTTGCGATATTTACGGTGCGACCTAACTCAAATACAGGTAATGAGACAATGCACTGTTGTTTATCACCTACCATTACTGCGCAGTCTGTCTGAGCTGCTAAACGTACCTGAAGAGTTGTCTTATCGCGAGGATCAGCCTCTGGGATATTGCTCAATTTAGGGGATTTAGCATTGGCAAGTGTGAGCTTAACTACATCACCCTCAGAAGCTGAGGTGTGCATCACACCCTTTGAAGATGAGAACTTCGCAATGGGATACTCCATTACGCCCTCCTCAATTGGGCAAAGTATGCGGTGAGTCGATGTAGTGATAACTTTCTTGCCGAAGAAAAGCTCCATGAGTGCTTGCTCACGTGCATCCAACGCCTCCAAAGCATCCTTTAGACCTGCACCAAAGACATTCTCGCCAGCCTCGCCTGTGATTAGATCGTTACGGCTTTTGCGGATACTGAATATAGCTTGCGCAGCCTGAGCAGCAGCCTCATCTGGAGAGATAGTCGAAGCACTCATCAAATCTGGTGAAATTTTAGCAAATTCATCCTCACTACCCAAATATGATGCAACCAAAGTCTGATTCTCTTGCGACTGAGCCTCAGCCTTCAAGGCATTGCCACAAGCGACAGAGAGCTTTACATCTTTTACCGAAAAGATAGTCTTTTCTACCAACGATGGGCGTACGCCCAAAAGTTTCATCGCATAACGAGCATAAGGGCCTACGATGGTCTGCTCTTTCTCCAAAGTATAATCTACTGCGATGACAGTATGAGGATCTGAGATAGCAATCTCTCCATTTGCATTGGTATATGGACCTACTACGGCTTTCCAAATGTCACTTTGTGCTGATGCGCTCGATATCGCCAATAGCGAGAGAGCCAAAATTGTAAA
This sequence comes from Alistipes sp., assembly GCA_017391185.1. Classification (GTDB taxonomy): domain Bacteria; phylum Bacteroidota; class Bacteroidia; order Bacteroidales; family Rikenellaceae; genus Alistipes. The sequence goes on from JAFOZN010000095.1 coordinate 4,429, forward strand.
AATACGTTTCATAATAGTAATTTTTAATCACTTATCTCTTACAAATATACTCTACTTTCTTTAAAAATCAAAAATTTAGATAAAAATCAGCCGTCAAAGCCTTGTATTCTTGGCTATAAACGTGTCGTCCTCCCTCTTCGATAACGATTTTCTCGCGCGTGGCAAGATCTTGCGGAGGCTCTTTGTGTAGCTCCAACATGATGCGTCTTGCACTACTCTCTGGTGTTGACCACACCTCGCAACGTCGCCACGGAAATAACCTCCCGCGTACGGCAGAGAGTAGTAGCTCGCTCTCGGCTGTGGGGAGAATCACGGCGAAGAGACCATCATCAGTAAGCAGCCTCAATACCCCTTCTGCCAAATCCTTAAACGATAGCGAAGCCGTATGGCGAGCCGTTGTACGTTGCTTGTCGGGAGAGTGCATCGAGTCGGCAAAATATGGCGGATTGGAGATTATGACATCAAATTTTACTTCAGACTGGAACTCTTGCAACGGGCTATTGATCACCTCGATACGTTCTGCCCAAGGCGATGAGGTTGCGTTTTGACGTGCTTGCAATACGCAATCATCATCTATATCTATTGCCATAATCTTCGCTGAGGGGTGACGCTGTGCCGCCATAATAGCTATCAGACCACTTCCTGTGCCAATGTCGAGGATTCGGTGCGTCTCTGGAGGTAGTGTAGCCCATGCTCCGAGTAGGGTGCCGTCTGTGCCGACTTTCATAGCACAACGACTATGGTCAATATGGAATTGTTTGAATGTAAAACCTCCTCCGCGCATCGTCTTACTCCTTTAGGAATCCATCTATACCTGCTCCAAAGAGAGCGAAATCGTAACGTACGGGATCCGCAGCATCAAACTCCTTGAGGGCTGATGTAATCTCTACTGTAGCTTTCCAATCACTTTGCTTGCGATGGAGCAAACCTAAAGCACGTCCCATATTGCCCGTATGTACATCCAACGGAAGATAGAGTGCCGACATCGGTATCTTTTGCCACAAACCGAAATCCACCCCTCTATTATCACGTCTTACGAACCAGCGTATATACATATTC
>JAFOZN010000096.1 GCA_017391185.1 Alistipes sp.
CTTCTCCTGAGCATCCTCGTTGAATACTACGATGAGCATAATCTCGCCCGTAGAAGCCGTGCGGATGATGATGTTACGCATGAGGCCCTGATGCTCGCGGCAGTTGTGGAATGAGTAACCATGCTCGATGCAGAAGGCTTTGATCTCATCGCGGATGGCGTTGGATGGCTCCTGCTGGAGGTAGCACTTCTCGATGTCGAGAACCTTGTCAAAGCAATTTGGGATGTGGAAACCCAACGCTGGGGTGCGCTCGATGCTGTCGCCTGCGGCAATCTCCTCATAGGTGAGCCAACGCTTGTCGGCAAAGGTGAACTCCAGCTTGTTGCGGTAGAATTGTTGCTTCTGAGAGCCCAAACATGGACGCACCTCTGGTAGCTCTATCTTGCCGATGCGCGAGAGCTGATCGTGTACTTGCTCGGTCTTGAAGCGTAGCTGCTCCTCATAGGGAAGATTCTGCCACTTGCAACCTCCGCACACACCAAAATGGGGGCAGAAAGGCTCGGCACGAAGCTCCGAGAGCTTCACATAATTTACCACTACGCCCTCCATAAAACGGCGGCGCTTGTTGCGTATCTGCACATCCACCACATCGCCCGGTACGGTCATCGGTACGAATACCACCTGATCGTTATATCGTCCCATAGCCTTGCCCTCGGCAGCCAGAGTGGTAATCTCCAGCGCAGGGATGAGTGGATAGTTTTGTCGTTTTCTTGCCATATCTTTATCTGTTGTTAATTTTAATCCGTTAGGGTATTTACACACTACGCCTCAAAGATAAGAATTTTTCGGCGATATATCCCTCTTTGAGGGGAAGATTTACTCCTAAAGGAGTATTAGTCGCAAAAAAGAGTCTGCGCAATAGGAAATTTTCATCAAAAATGAGCCGATCTGCTAAAAAAACGAATAAAACAGAGGTCGCAAACCAAATAAAATCGTAATTTTGTATAAGAAAAGCCTTACTTCGGAAAGAAAATTTAACTACTAACGATATGAAAAAACGATTATTCAATTTCCTTGTTGCCGCCTTGGCAATTCTGATGGGCGGTTACTCATGCTCCAATGGCGAGGTTGATCTCTGTCATGTAGAGCAATTCACCAAGGCAAAACCCGTATGGGCTGAGGGGCGAGAGTGCGAGAAAAACCTTACGCTCTCGTTTCGTGAGATTGTTGATGCCTCTTTCGTTGGCTCGGCTTATATCCGTATTGCAGCATCGTGTAACTATCGCCTCACGGTAAATGGCGAATTTGTCAGCCATGGTCCTTGCGTGGCGGCACATGATTTTTATCGTATCGACTGCCTCGATCTGGAGCCTTATATGAAGTGGGGCAAGAACATCATCGCAATAGAGGTTGCGGGTTACAACGATGATAATTACTATCTGCTCAACCAGCCTTCGTTCCTTCAGGCTGAGGTGGAGCTCAACGGCGATGTGGTAGCTGCAACAGGTGAGCAGTTCAAGGCATACGAGCTCGGTCAGCGCAAGCAGGATGTAAGAGAGTTTAGTTTCCAGCGTCCATACGTGGAGCATTATATCCTCTCGCCCGATTATCGCGCTTGGATGATGGATGCGGAGTGGACTCCACAGGTGGAGCCTCAGAAACTCGTGGAGCAGTCGGCTAAGACGCTCATAGCACGTCATGTGGATTATCCCGATTATACGATCCATCAGGCTCAGAAGATGGAGAATGGAGTGTATAAGTATAAGTCAAATAGTACGGGCTTTATCGGCGCGAAACTGACGGTAGAGGAGAAGGCTAAGATTCGCTTCGCTTTTGATGAGTTGCTCTCGGATGATGGCCATGTAAATGGCTCACGCTTCGGTTGTTATTGCTACCTGACTTATGAGTTGGAGCCAGGAGAGTACACGCTTGAGGCATATGAACCAAATACAGGTCAGTATGTGGAGATGTATGTTGACGAGGGTAAGGCTACCTTGC
>JAFOZN010000097.1 GCA_017391185.1 Alistipes sp.
ATGTTATTGGAATGTTCGCTTTAGGACAATTTATATGGGTAGTATCAATATATATATGTCCTGATATTGTAGGTCTAATAAGAATTAGGAAAAACGAGTCAAATAATCAATAGTCTTTCAGCTATAGATGGTTGTCTAACAAGTCTAATTTTACCCTACCAGAATTTTGATCAGACCCCAAAAAGTTTTTTGTCCAAACTTTTGGGGTCACTTCATTTGCATCTGACATTTTTTTATTTTTAAGGACTTGTTAGACAGAGCCTTTTTTTTGTGCTACCCTCTTTTTACTAAATACTCGTATTTAGTAATTTTTTTTGCTGAGAAATAAACTAAAGATTTAGTTGTATTGAGTTTACTTAACTCTGATTAGATTTATTCCATCTCTGAGTGGGAGGATCACGCTCTCTACCCTATCATCTTCGACCACCATTCGGTTGAACTCGATGAGAGCTTTGGTATGTAGGTCGTTGTGGTGTACCTCTTCAACGACCTTGCCGTACCATAATATGTTGTCTGCCAAGAGTATGGAGCCACTATGCACCAACCCCTGATCCATCAACATATTATAATAGGCGGGATACTCTCGCTTGTCGCCATCTATAAATACCATATCCCACTGCTTGCCCAAACGTGGCGCTATTTCCAGAGCCGAGCCTATGTGCTGGTGGATCTTATGTCCGTGTTCCGAGCGAGCAAAAAATGATTGCGCTATTGACTCCAGCTCGTCATCCACCTCACAGGTGTCAATTACCGCGTCATCTTCCAATCCTGCAGCCATGCAGAGCGCCGAATACCCCGTGAAAGTACCTATCTCAAGGATATTTTTCGGGCGGTACATCTTGACCAGCAGTTCCAGAAATTTACCTTGAATATGTCCCGAAATCATGCGCGGATTGATTACTCTAAGGTGTGTCTCGCGATCGAGCTCCTGCAAAAGCTCCGCCTCAGCGGAGGAGTTGTCGTGTATATATTTCTCTAATGTGTCCATATCTAAAGTTTACTTTTTATTGATAAATCAGCGTTGAGGTCTTAGAGAAAATCTCCTCTGCTACCTCTGCTATCTGGTCGGCTGTTACGCCCATCACCTTTTTATATACCTCCTCCATGGTGTCGATCTCGTTGTGTACCAAAAAACTCTTGCCCGCACCCAACATATAACCCTCGTTGTTCTCCATCGAGATAGCCATCTGTGCCAAAAATTGACGTTTGGTCTGCGAAAGTTGGCGAGTCGAGAGACGTTTTGTTCTCAAAATGGAAAGCTCTCTGTCGATTAGCTCCCTGCAATGGTCGGCATTATGATGATCCGAACTGAAATATATAGCCACCGCACCACAATCGTTGTATGGCGTATATAGAGCTTCTGTATTGTATGATAGGCCGTTTTTCTCTCTCAAAACTATATTTAGGCGTGAATTTGCCGATGGCCCGCCCAAAAAATTGACCAATAGCGAGAGTGGCAGTCGCTTCTCGGCATTGATGTCATACGCACGGCTACCTACTATGCAGTGTGTTTGGTGGGTATGTTTGTTGATGATCTTCTCGAAAGGTAATATGTTGCATGGCGCAGAACGAACAAAAGAGCGTTCTGAGGTCTCTTTATCGCCTAAATATCGGCTTACGATATTCTCGACACTCTTTACAGAGAGATTGCCTATCGATGAGAAGACCATCTGATCTGTGGTGTGTGTGCGCTCCACAAAACGGCGTATCGAATCGCCATTGTGGCGAGCCAAATCCGTCTTTCGTCCCAAAATGTTATGTCCCAATTCCGAGCCTTCGAAAATCAAGTCTTCGAACGAGTCGAAAATCATATCGGCGGGCGAATCTTTATAGGTGTTTATCTCATCTATAATCACCTCGCGCTCCTTTTGCAACTCGTGTTCAGGGAATGTTGAGTTGAAAGCCACATCGGCAATTAATTCTACCGCCTTCGAGAAGTCGGCTTTAAGTGTGGTGGCGTGTATGGTGGTATCCTCTTTGGTGGTGTATGCGTTGAGCTCTCCACCTCGATTCTCCAGACGGCAATTCACCTGAAAAGCCTTACGATGAGTCGTACCCTTGAAAATGGCGTGTTCAGTGAAGTGCGCCAAACCATGCTCATTGGCGTACTCATCGCGTGTACCTGCATTTATAACAAGTGCGCAATGTGTGATGCCGCTTTTGACGCGGCGGTGTATTCCTTTGATGCCGTTGGGCAGACGATATGTATAATATTCTTGATTCATCTTTAGTTTGGGCGTTACATTCTCCTTGCCCCTCTAATTTTGGTTATGCTTCTTGAGAAAACGACCTGTATAACCCTTCTCGCACTGCTCCAAATCCTGTGGTGTACCCTCAAATACGATCTCTCCACCCTCATCACCAGCTTCTGGGCCTAAGTCAATAACCCAATCGGCACACTTTATCACATCCATATTGTGCTCCACGATAACTATCGTATGACCATTCTCTATCAAGGCGTTAAAAGCCTTGAGTAGGCGGTTGATATCGTGGAAATGGAGACCTGTCGTAGGCTCATCAAATATGAAAAGTATCTTATGCTTGTCGTTATCCTTCGCAAGGAATGAAGCCAATTTCACACGTTGGCTCTCTCCTCCCGAAAGTGTCGAAGAGGACTGTCCCAAGCGTATATATCCCAATCCCACATCCTGTAGAGGTTGCAGACGCTCTACAATACGTTGGCAGGTGGAGTTCTTTTTATCCTCTGCAAAGAACTCTATTGCCTCATCTACGGTCATCTCCAAGGTGTCGTATATATTCTTGTCGCGATATTTTATCTCCAAGACCTCATCTTTGAATCGCTTGCCATGGCATGCCTCGCAGACCAACTCCACATCGGCCATAAACTGCATACTCACCTTGATTATGCCCTCACCCTGACACTCCTCGCAACGACCTCCAGCCACATTGAATGAGAACGAGGCTGCCGTAAGTCCTGTATGTACTGCCTGAGGTTGCTCGGCGTAAAGTTTACGTATCTCATCATAAGCCTTTAGATATGTTACAGGGTTGGAGCGCGATGATTTACCGATAGGATTCTGATCCACAATCTCTACTGCAGTAATCATTCCTAAATCGCCCTCCAAAGAGCTGAATTCTCCGGGCTTATCACCCGTCTCGGCCAACACTCTATGTAATGCTGGATAGAGAATCCCCTTTGCCAACGAAGATTTACCGCTACCGCTGACTCCTGTGATGCAGGTCATCACGCCGAGAGGAATACGCACATCAATATTTTTTAGATTATGCTCTCTTGCGCCCTTTATCGTTATGGCATTGCTCCACCCTCTGGCTGTAACGGGGGAGTCTATGTGACGGCGATGAGTGAGGTAATCTGCCGTGAGACTATTTTCGGCATTGCATAAATCCTCTATTGCTCCGCTGAAAACAATCTCTCCACCCTTCTCTCCTGCGCGAGGGCCGACATCTACTATATGATCTGCGGCACGGATAATCTCCTCCTCATGTTCGACTACTATTACAGTATTTTTTAGGTCTCTGAGTTGCTTCAAAGTCTTGATCAACAGATGTGTATCTCTTGGATGCAGACCGATGCTCGGCTCATCCAAAATATACAGCGATCCCACGAGACTACTACCCAGCGATGTAGAAAGATTGATTCGTTGACTCTCGCCACCCGAAAGTGTCGAAGAGAGTCGATCGAGCGTAAGATATCCTAAACCTACATCCGAAAGATATTGCAGGCGGTTACGAATCTCCATTAGGATTCTTTGTGCGCTCTTCTTGTCGTACTCATCAAGCTCCAACTTTGAGAAAAACTCTATCAACTCTCTGACAGTCATCTTGACTATCTGAGCGATATTCTTACCGCCAACCTTGACGTATAGAGCCTCTTTTTTGAGTCGGCTTCCACCACAATCGGGACATATTGTCTTACCCGTATAGCGGGCTTTCATCACTCTGAACTGTATCTTGCGGCGTTCGCTGTCGATATATTGGAAAAACTCATTCAGGCCGTGGAAATACTCATTTCCTCGCCACAACAATAGCTTCTGCTCCTCGCTGAGCTTGTAGTATGGCTCATGTATCGGAAAATCGAAGAGGTATGCATTGTTGATGAGCTGCTCCTTCCACTTCTTCATGGTTGCACCTCGCCAACAAGCAACAGCATCCTCGTATATAGTCTTGCTCTTGTCGGGGATTACCAAATCCTCGTCAATGCCTGTGATTTTACCATAACCTTCGCATGTCGGGCATGCTCCAATGGGGTTGTTGAAACTGAAAAGATGCTCCGTAGGTTGCTCGAACTCTATCCCGTCAGCCTCGAATCGTGAGGAGAACTCTCTTTTTTCGCCTTCGATTATGATGTGGCAGACTCCATCTCCATAGCTGTACGCGCGCGCAACAGAGTCTCTTAGTCTAAGCAAGCTCTCATCATCATCGGCTCCCCTGAGGCGATCCACCACAAGTTGTATGTCGTCAGCTTTGGTCACTTCTGTGATGGTGGGTATAAACTCCTCAAATGTGATGGCACTCTCATCTACCCACAAGCGCATAAAACCGTCAGCGAGAAGCTCCAATAGGCGATCAATTAATCCTTGTCCGTTCTTAAGCCTTAAAGGAGATGTTATCACTACCCTTTTGTCAATACCCACCTCTGTAATGTAATTTACCACATCATCCACACCGTAGCAACGTACCTCATTGCCTGAAAC
>JAFOZN010000098.1 GCA_017391185.1 Alistipes sp.
ATTTCTTGCATTTTCATCACCACAGGGCAATCTTCGCCCTTTTTGCCGATTACCTCGCAAGCAAACTCCTCTTGGGCGTAAATCAATCTTGAGCCACACTCCTTAGCTCGACTTTCGAAGACCTGATTATACTCCTCAGAGGCCTCCCCAAGCACGATAGCGACATCTTTTTTAATAATTCCCGCCTTCTCATAAGCAACCGCCGAGAGCGTATTACCCAAAAATTCGGTATGATCCAGTCCGATATTTGTCACCACGCTCAGAATAGGCAATATAAGATTTGTTGCATCCAATCTTCCACCCAAGCCTGTCTCGATAACAGCCACCTCAACGCCTGCACGAGAGAAGTAATCGAATGCCATGACGGTAGTAATCTCAAAAAACGAGAGTCCCAACTCCTCGATTTTGGGTTTATGGCGATTGACAAACTCCACCACCTCCTGCTCAGAGATCATCTCACCATCGACTCTCATTCGCTCCCTAAAATCTCGCAGATGGGGCGAAGTATATAATCCCACACAATAACCTGCACTCTGCAACACCGAGGCTATCATATGCGAGGTAGAGCCTTTACCATTCGTTCCCGCAATATGTACTGCAAGAAAATCTCGCTGGGGATTACCCACATAATCACAAAACTCCTCCACACGCTCCAAGCCCGGTTTATATGCCGAAGCACCCACCTGCTGGAACGAGGTGACAGAGTTGAAAAGATAGTCCAAAGTCTGAGGATAATTCATCGTAAAAAAACTTTAATCCACCAAATGATTCTTACGTCTTACGCGATAAGCCGAGTAATATAACAGCGTTAGGAAGCTAATCAGCAATGACATACGCCCCACCCAATCGCCATAAGTAGAATAGATCGTCTTGTCGTGGCGCACCTCAACCTCCTGCTGCAACAACCCTCGCTGATCCCAGTCAAGCCTCTGCTCCACATCGCCACGCGATGAGATAAAGCCCGAAACACCAGTATTGGCACTTCTTGCCACCGCACGGCGAGTCTCGATGGCTCGCAAACGACAAAAATCAAACAAGCGTTTATGACCTGGTGTATTGCCCCACCAACCATCGTTTGACATCACGAGCATAACATTAGCCCCCTCGCCCACAAAACGTGCAAAACACTCGCCATACAAGCCTTCGTAACAAATGGCTGGGCCGAACTTCACACCATGTTTTTCAAATACGGCAGCCTTATCATTGCGTCCCAGCTGCCCCGTAATACCGCCCAGATCGACAAATTTGTTGAGTAGGCCCGTAAACGGCATCGCCTCCACTCCAATGACCAGACGCATCTTATGATGGAGATTCTGCTCTCCATCCTGACCTAAGGCAAGAGCTGAATTAAAGTAGTCGTAATAGCCGCTTGCACTCATTCTGGCGGTCTGAGTCGGAGGGGTATCTCCATCATAGAAACGGATACTCGTTACACCCGTAACCACCATACCATCCTTCTGAATTGCCCTCTTTAGAGCCAACGCCGAGCGATTGATCTCCATATTATCCTCATCCAAAGTCTCTGGTAGTGCCGTTTCAGGGAAGAGTACCACACTACTCTCAGCTGAAGCCTCCTTGAGCAGAGAGAGCATATTATTAAGCTGCGAACGAGCACTATTATTGAATTTCTCTGCATAACAATCCACATTGGGTTGCGCCACAGCCACCTGCACCCTCTCAGGCTCAACGTCATGGCCAAAATACAGCACCAAAGAGAGTATTATAGGAGCCACGACTACCAATGCGGCTCTCAATATAGACCACCCATAACGATTTTGCCATGCTTCATAGATAGCGACATTAGCCATCACCACCCACAACGAGCCACCCATAACGCCCGTAAACTCATACCATTGCACAGCCCACACTTCGCCCGAAAAGCCGTTACCCAACACCAACCAAGGGAAGGACAACACCTCAGCATGTGTATATAGATATTCAGTAGCTACCCACGCCGCGATAAGCAGAGTATATGCTACCGACTTATGGGCACGCTTCGAAACGTAATGATAGCTCATGAAGGCTACCAAATTCCAAAACGTAGAGAATGCCGTAGCGGCAATCGGACCAATAGGCGTAGCATTCCACACCCACCACACAGTCAAAGCATTCCACAAAACAAAGGTAAGCGATGCCCATCCCGCCATGCGCCACCAATCACGCTTGGAGTCGGAATATGATGCACTAATGTGCAACAATGGAATCAGAGCCACCAACAAGGTAAAGCCACTCACACCCCACCAGCCCAGCGAAAGGAGCAAGGCCGAAGCGAAGAGATATAATAATTTTCTCTGCATATAACTTGCTATTTAAGATAATCTATAAACAACCGCCCATAGAGATGATCCACCTCATGCTGGAAGATAACGGCGGTAAAACCTCTTATCGTATCTTGATGTTCACGCCACTCTTCATCCCTATAACGCAAAACAATCCACTCCGCACGCTCGACATTCCCACTCAGATCGGGTACAGACAGACACCCCTCACCGCCAAATTGCGTAGTCGAAGAGCGGCTGAGGATTTCGGGATTGAGAAAAAACTCAAAAGGCTCGCCCTGTTTGTCAAACCTCTGTACCGCCACCACTCGGCGCAAAACGCCCACCTGCGGAGCTGCTATGCCTACACCCTCGTTCTGGGGATCCTTGACCGTAGAGAGCATACTCCTTTTGAGCAAAATAAACTCCTCGGCAAGAGCCATACGCTCACTCACCTTAAGGGAGTTTTGGCGCAAGAGCAAAGAGTCCGTCTTGCTGGCGATACTCATTACAGGCATAATATCGCCATTATATTTGCGTATCAATGCTCGCTCGGCTTTACTAAAATCCTCTCCGCACGCCACAAACACCACTGCACAGAGCAGAAAAACAAAAATTCTTCTCACCTTGATAAATAATTTTAGACAAATATACGCAATAAAACCGTTACTTAAAGAGATAAAGCCGATTTACAGAGCAAAAAATTTTGTTCTCCCCCTCTCTTATGTTATCTTTGCCTAATAGATTAACACTTTTTCGCGTATGGAGAAGCTACATCAGATAACTTATGAGCATTACTCCTCGTTGGAGTCGATGCCTGCTCAGGATCAAGAACTCATCTCTCAAGCTTTGGAGGCTACAAAGCGCGCCAATGCCTCATACTCTGGCTTTAGAGTCGGAGCTGCGGCACGTCTGAGCAATGGAGAGATTATCTCAGCGGCCAACACCGAGAGTGAGGTATTCCCTTCGGGTTTGTGTGCCGAGCGATCGTTGCTCTACTTCTACCAGAGCAACTACTATCCAGAGCCCATCCAGACTCTTGCCATAGTCTCTGATCCTTCGCCCAGAGAGTGTTATCCTTGCGGAGCCTGCCGTCAAGTGATACTCGATGTCGAGAATCGTCAGCAGAGCCCTATACGCATCATCATGTGGGGCGCAGGCACAGCTTCGGTTGTCGGCTCAGCAAAAGACCTTTTGCCATTCACATTTAAACTATAATAAAACTTTTAGAAGAATATGTTCAGACCAGACGATATACTCTACGAAGATAACCATCTGATCATTGTCAACAAGCGTTGTGGTGATTTGGTGCAACCCGACAAGGAGACAGATGACGCGTTGGAGAATGAGATCAAGGCGATGATTAAGGTGCGCGACCACAAGCCCGGAGATGTATTTTTGGGTGTGGTACACCGTATCGACCGCCCTGTAAGCGGTGCGGTAATCTTTGCCAAAACATCTAAGGCTCTTACTCGCCTCAATGAGATGATTCGTGGCGGAGAGATTCATAAATACTATTGGGCAATTACGGAGGCTACCCCCAATCCCGAAGATGGAGAGCTCACGCACTACATCGTGCGCGATGGTCACACCAATCGTTCTCGCGCCTACGACAAACCCAAGGCCGATGGAAAGAAGGCCACGTTGCGTTACCACTTACTCGGATGCAGCGCACGCTACTCGCTTTTGGAGGTGGAGCTTCTCACGGGACGTCACCACCAGATTCGATGCCAGCTCAGCAAGATTGGCTGCTCGATCAAGGGTGACCTAAAGTACGGAGCCAAGCGTTCCAACCCCGATGGTGGTATCTCACTCCACTCTCGCCGAGTAGAGTTTATCCACCCTGTGCGTAAGGAGCCAATCTCGATTACCGCCCCTACGCCAAAGGATAATTTGTGGGACTTCTTTGAGAGCATGTAACCATGAGAGCATTAATACAACGCACTCAGCGTGCCTCGGTCACTATTTCTGAGAAGCTACACTCCTCTATTGGCAAAGGCCTTTTGATACTGCTCGGCATAGAGGAGGCCGACACTCAGGAGGATATAGATTATCTGGTGGGAAAGATCTCGCGTCTGAGGATTTTCGATGATGAGAACGGAGTGATGAATCTCGACATAACTCAGGTAGGTGGAGAAGCTATGGTAGTGAGCCAATTCACACTCCACGCCTCAACCAAGAAGGGTAACCGCCCATCATACATCCGCTCCGCCCCAGGCTCTATCTCCAAACCAATGTATGAGAAGTTTGTAGAGACTCTCCGCACCACATTGGCCAAAGAGATTGCTACTGGAGAGTTCGGAGCCGACATGAAGGTCGAATTAATAAACGATGGGCCTGTAACAATCTGGATTGACTCTAAAAACAGAGAGTATTAATGAGCAAAAAGAAGATACGCCGCAGAACAAAACCTATGGATAGCAAGAGAATCATAATATATGTTATGGTTCTCGCTATGATTTTGTGTGCCGACTACCTCTACCGCAACCATATCGAAAAGAGCGATGAGCCCACCTTGGTCGAGCAAATACTCTCCGACTTTGGCCCTATCACATCCAAAAGAAGCGAAGATGCCACCGCAGCAGTTACAAAGCCCAAAACAGAGGCTCTTCCCCCAAAAACGGCATCCGACAATGTCAATACCTTTCGCTCAGGTTGGGCAGAGCTTCCAACTCAGTCTCAGAGCGGAGAGCTACTCTATGCCTACCACACCCTATCAAACGGCATGCGCAACTATTCGGTGGGATACAGCTCTAAGCACCATTGCCCTGTCTGGATCGCAGCACCGATGCACAAATGTTATGAGGGAGAGGTAAAGCGCAAGGACAACTATACGTTTGACCCCAAGATAGCCATCAACCATCAGACTTCGCTCAAACGCTCCTATGGCGACTACACACGTGGACATATGTTGGCTTCGGCCGATAGAACCATCACCGAGGAGGCCAACGACCAACTATTCTACGTCACCAACATAGCTCCTCAGATACAAAAGGGTTTCAACTCCAGTAACGGAGCGTGGAACAACATAGAGAGTTTGGTATCAAAACAACTATGTACAGATACATTGTATGTAGTCATCGGGTGCTTGTTTGACAAATATACCGATGTTGACGGCATGGAGATTGAGCCTAAGACAACAATCAACTGCAACGATCAAAAGCAGGTCTCAGTACCTACGGCATACTATCAAGCCTTGCTTCGCACTCGCAGCGGCAAGAGTGGGCGTAGCGTGATGGAGTGCAAGGCCGAGGAGCTAAAATGCGCCGCCTTTATTGTCGGTCATCGTTCGGCTACGGGGCGCAAGCCATCCAAAAGGGAGATGCTCACAATTGCCGAGTTGGAGCGTTTGACTGGATTGGAGTTTTTCGCCAATGTAAAAAATGCCCCCAAGCATACGGCCAAAGCCGAGGATTGGGGCCTATAGAAGATTTTAACAATTTAGACTATGGATATAGCACAAGCAAAACGCAAGGAGAACATCGCAGAATACATCCTTTATCTGTGGCAGTTGGAGGATCTGCTCAGAGCAATGCAGTTCAGCCCCGAAGCCATCTATTCACAGCTCGTGGCACCACGTAAGATAGATGAGAGCATCAAACACGAATTTTTGATTTGGTACATGGATATTGTCAACCTGCTACGCAAAGAGGACAAAGAGGAGAGTGGCCATCTGGAACATACGCTACACCTTATTGGCGATATGCACAACCTGCATCTGCAACTCATGCAACACCCCATCGGAGCGCACTACCGCAAGACTTTCGCTGCGCTGGAGCCTCAGTTGCCAATGCTCAGAGGTTTGGTCAAAAAGGAGGATATCTGCGACACCGAATTATGCTTCAGAGCCTTGTATGCAGTGATGTTGTACCGCATCAAGGGCGAAACAAAACATGCCGAGGCAATCAAGGATACGATGGAACTTGTCTCGCCCGTCATAGCCGAACTTGCAGCCATGTATGGCAAAGTCGAGAGAGGAGAGGTGGATCTCTATAAGGATATGTAGAGACTAAATAACACAGAAAAGAGTAGTTTTTTTCGAAATATTTTGCAAATATAGAAAAAACTCCTACCTTTGCACCTCGCAAAGTCTATGTTAACGCATGGACATTAGCGAATTATGTGAAACAAACATAAAAAACGATATCGTTATGGCAATGAAAAGAACTTACCAGCCATCTCGCCGCAAGAGAATCAACAAGCATGGATTCCGTCAGAGAATGGCTACTGCTAACGGCCGCAAGGTTTTGGCAGCACGTCGCGCTAAGGGACGTAAGAAGTTGACAGTATCAGATGAGTCAACATTCAAGTATGCTTAATTTTTAGATTTCGATCTAAAAATAAGAGGGAGCTGGACGCAGCTCCCTCTTGTTTTTTACCCGCAAATCATTATCTTTGCAAAAGAAACAATATAACTAACCTAAAACATATGAAACGAATTGCATTTGTTGATTATCTACGCATTTTTGCGTGCTTTTTGGTGCTGATCGTTCACGCCAGCGAGAACTACTACGGCGTTGCGGGAGATGCCAACTTGGCGGGTCCTCAATCATTCTTGGAGAATGAGGCCGACCGCTTGTGGGTATCGGTATATGATGGATTTTCGCGTATGGCGGTGCCTCTGTTTATGATTGTCTCGGCGTTTTTGTTGGCACCTATGAGACGCGAGCAGAGCTCTTGGGAGTTCTACTCTAAGCGCATGAAGCGTATCATTCCACCAATGTTCTTCTTCATGCTACTCTATATCTTCCTACCTCCACTCTGGGGCGCAGGAGATATGACCATAGCAATGACCGACTTTAAACGCATCCTGCTCAACTTCCCCGGTATGGCAGGACACTTGTGGTTTATGTATCCACTAATTGGATTATACCTCTTCATACCTATCATCTCACCATGGCTCAGAGAGGCTTCAGCCAAGGAGGAGCGATTCTTCATCTACCTCTTCCTTATCTCTACATGCATGCCTTATCTGAATCGCTGGTTTGGCGAGTTGTGGGGCGAGTGCTTCTGGAATCAATATCATATGTTGTGGAACTTCTCAGGTTATTTGGGATATTTGGTTTTGGCACACTACATAAAGACACATCTCGACTGGAGTCGCTCGAAGCGTATAGCTTTGGGTAGCCTCTCTATGATTGTGGGTGCAGCCATCACCATCTACTCGTTCTATGTGCAGGCTGTGCCAGGCATTTCACACTCTACGCCTGTAATCGAGCTTGGTTGGGCATTCTGTACAATCAACTGTGTGATGCTCACCTTCGGAGCATTCCTACTCTTCAGCTGTATCCAGAAGGAGAGCGCACCAGCCTACGTTACCGACCTCTCGGAGAAGAGTTTCGGAATCTACTTGGTGCATCTATTGTGGATGCCTTTGTGGGTGGCAATTTTCAAGGGAGATATGGCCCTACCAACCGTAGCAGCAATACCTGTTATCGCCATAGCGACCTTTATTTCGTGCTACCTCACCATCAAGATTGCTTCTTACATCCCAGGTAGCAAATGGCTTATAGGTTGCTAACAAAGACCTGAGGGCTATTTAAAGAGCATAAATTCGCTCCTTGAGGTCATACAATGGGGGCAACAATATGGAGCCAGCTCCATGATTTCAATATGACCACATGTAGGACAGAGGTAATAGGCTTCTGTCCTATCTTTTTTTGCCCCATCCGACACAGCTCCCAACTCCATATCCTCGCCATAAGACGCCTTGAGCAAGCGGATATGGTAATTATTATTGGCATTATACCACGTAAGCATGCGAGCTATGTAGCGATTCTCATCACTCAAGGCCTGCCCTATTGCCTGAGGGAGAGTTTCGCGATTGAGTCGCTCTTTTTGAGCTAACTTTTGTTCTATGACCTGCATCGTGGGCTGAGGCTCAGCATCGGGAGTTGATGGCGCAGAGACGTTATCCCCCAACGACTCAATTGCCCGCTGGCAGATACGGCAATGGATACGCTCAGATTCGGCTATAACACGCATAATAACTGCTATCGCAGGCAGAGAATCAGCCGAGAGCTGAGAGGCTTGTTGCAGAGTATTGTGACTCTGACGAAAAGTTATGCGATATAGCTCATGTAGTTGAGACAAACTCTCCTGCCAAAGAGGAGTAGTCGGCTCTTCGGGCATCAGCTCTCCCAACAGATATACCCATCCCAAAAGTAATGAGCAAAATATAACCGCCGTAACAACGAATCTTTTAATATAGTTCATGCAGCCCAAAAATGCATAAATTATGCCTAACACACCCAATGAAGCAAGTGGTGTTCAAAATTGTTTTTCCCTTTTTGAGTAATGATGTGCTGATGGAAGGTAAACCTAAGGCTTGCGTCAGCCCTCAATTTTGAATTTTGAATTTTTCTCGGTAGCATAACAAAAAAAGATGTCGGACATTAGTCCGACATCTCTATACTCTGCAAGTGCTATAAGCCGAGTTCTGTACTCCGCCAAAGCGAAGCCTCTATCATTTATCTACGACTGCGGTCACCCGCAGCCTCCAGCAACCTACCCCCCGACATTGGACGAGCAACCCTTAATTGTCGGTATACATGGTCTTGCAACCCGTAAGGCGTACTGCCGAAAGACATTGCTGCCTTCGCGGTGGGCTCTTACCCCACCTTTTCACCCTTACCGTGGCGTTTGAAAGGTACGAGTGAGGATTACTCCCCGCCCCTACCCCGCCAAGGCGGTTATTTTCTGTTACGCTACTACACCCTCACAGACATCGAGCCGTTAACTCGTACGGTGCTCTGTGTTGCTCGGACTTTCCTCTCGCCGCGCGAAGCGACCAGCGATAGAGCGCACTTGCCGAAATTTTTATCAAGTTATGGCTTAACGCCACAAACAATCTACTTTATCACTCTCTTCATATCCTTGATACGCAGCTGAGTGCTGACCGTACCACGATAGTGATTCTCCACGATCTGATAGCACACATCTATCGGACGACCGCCCCTCACCCACTCATAATGCGTAGGTTGCTGGAAAGCGATGGTCTGGATAGTGGTATGAGGTTTCTGGCGTTGTACCAGATCCATACGCAGATGCTCCGCCTCGGCACCAACCAACTTAGGCTCGCCATGTGAGCTTGCACCATAGGTCACAAACACAGGAGCTGTATTCCCAGGGCCAAATGGCTGGAAGCTATTGAGCTGACGGTGGAAGTGAGGTGTGATATCCGAGAACAAGAGCTCACTGTCGATATCCACCTGTGGTACCAAAATCTGCGGATCGATATGCTCCTCCACATAGTCGTTGAAACGCTTGGTGAAGGCCTCAACATTCTCTGGACGCATCGTAAGACCAGCAGCGTACATATGGCCACCGAAGTTCTCCAACAAATCCGAGCAAGACTCCACAGCTTGATAGAGGTCAAAACCCTGTACCGAACGTGCCGAGCCTGTCACAAAGCCATTGCTCATCGTAAGCACCACAGTAGGACGATAATAGGTCTCGATCAGGCGCGATGCCACAATTCCGACAATACCCTTCATCCACTTAGGATTATAGATCACCGTACTCTTGCGATTCTTCAGCTCAGGGTTAGACTCTATGTAGTCATAAGCCTCCTGCGTCACGCTGCGATCTATATTCTTACGATCCTGATTATAGGAGTCAATCACATCACAGAACTCTCGCGCCTGCTTCTCGTTACCCTCAACCAGAAGCTCCACAGCGGCAAAACCACCACTCGGCGCAGCATTCTCATCATTCTCATCCATACGCATACGCCCTGCAGCATTGATGCGTGGACCAATCTTAAACACAATGTCATCGATAGTGATATTCTGGCGATCCAAGCCACAAATCTTGATTATCGACAACAAGCCCGATGATGGCTCACGGTTCAATCGCTCCAAGCCATAATAGGCCAAGATACGATTCTCGCCCGTAAGCGGAACAATATCGGACGCAATACTTACTACGAGCAGATCCAACAGATGCTCAATCTCCCTGAATGGGATACCATGCTTCTGTGCATAGGCCTGCACGAGCTTAAATCCTACGCCACAACCCGACAACTCATTGAATGGATAGTTGCAGTCGTTGCGCTTAGGATCGAGGACCGCTACAGCCGATGGAATCTCATCAGCTGGAAGATGGTGATCGCAGATAATGAAATCTACGCCCTTCTCCTTCGCATAAACTACCTTTTCTACGGCTTTAATACCACAATCCAGAGCAATAGCCAACGTCACACCCTTACGTGCGGCGAAGTCAATGCCCTTAATCGAGATGCCGTAACCGTCATTATAACGGTCAGGAATGTAGAAAACAAGGTTCTTATGACCTATCTGCTTCAAAAATTTATAAACCAAAGCTACCGCTGTCGTACCGTCAACATCGTAATCGCCATATACCATGATCATCTCCTCATTGGCAACAGCACGCTCGATACGCTCCACCGCCTTAGCCATATCCGTCATCAGGAATGGATCATGCAGGTCCGAGAGCTGAGGGTTAAAAAATTTATTAGCCTTTTCTACAGTGTCTATGCCTCTCTGCACAAGTAGGTTCGTGAGCACGGGAGACATTCTGAGGTGGGCTGCCAAACGCTCCACCACATCTGCCTGGCCCGGGTCTCTGACAACCCATCGCTTCTCTATAGGCATAACTTACAATTTTATTATTTATATATTTCAATTTTTAATTTCTCACTTAAATGTTTCACAATCTGAGACTTTACCATCTCAAAATCTACTTCGTGGCCAAGCTCCTTCTCAAGGCTCGTCACGCCACGATCCACAAAGCCACAAGGGTTGATGTGGTTGAAATACTTTAGATCGGTCTTCACGTTCATAGCAAAGCCATGCATCGTCACATAGCGGCTCGCTCTGACTCCTATGGCACAAATTTTACGCGCACGGGGTGAATCGGGCTCAATCCATACTCCCGAAGCTCCCGCAATACGACCAGCCTCTATACCCCACTGGCCACACACGCCTATGATACTCTCCTCGATCGAGTCTATATAATCTCTCAGGGAGATACCTACCTGCTCCAAATCCAAGATGGGATAACCCACAATCTGACCTGGCCCATGATAGGTGATATCGCCACCGCGATCTATGTGAAAGAACTCAGCTCCGATCTGTCGAAGATACTCCTCGCTGATGAGCATATTCTGTTGCTTGCCACTCTTACCCAGAGTATATACATGGTCATGCTCGACCAAGAGCAACTCGCCCGCATTTTCCTGAGATTGCGCCTTACCCTCTCGCTTCCATGAGAGCATACGCTCAAAGAGCGAGAGTTGCAAATCCCAACACTCGGAGTAGCCCATACGGCCTAAATCTCTGTAAAGTACCCTCTTCATAACGTCTCATCTGCGACATTTATTTGTCGCTGGCCACCCTCAACGCACTTTTGCGCAGAGCCTCAGCAGCCTACTTTCTTAGACGCTTCACGCTCTCCAATGCAGCATCAGCCAAGTATGAAGAACGCACCATAGGCGCACTCGCACAATAGCTGAAGCCCATCTCCAAGGCTTTCTCTCGGTACCAATCAAACTTTTCTGGAGTGATATACGCCGCAACGGGATAGTGCTCCAGTGAAGGTCGAAGGTACTGACCAAGCGTCACAATCTCGACACCCACTTCTCGTAGGTCTCTGAGAGTTTGTAATACTTCATCATCGCTCTCGCCAAGTCCGACCATCAGTCCACTCTTCGAGACTGCGCCACTCTGGGAGATAATCTCCAAAGTCTTGATGCTCGTACGATACTTCGCACGTGAACGCACCAAAGGGGTCAGTCGCTCGACGGTTTCGATGTTATGCCCGATAATATCGGGCTTGGATGCAGCCACTATATCTATCAAATCGGCTCTGGCATCCAAATCGGGAATAAGGAGCTCAATTGTTGCGCCGCGATTTTCTTTACGAATAGCCTCGACACACTGCGCCCAATGGTGGGCACCGCCGTCAGGCAGGTCATCTCGTGTAACAGAAGTCACGACAACATGTCGAAGTCCCATCAACCTTACGCTCTCAGCCAACTTCTCAGGCTCAGAGCTATCGGGAGCAATGGGAATGCCTGTCTTAGTAGCACAAAAACGGCAACCGCGTGTACATATCTCACCCAAAATCATGAATGTGGCAGTTCTACGCCGCCAACACTCCGCCTTATTAGGGCAAAGACCACTACTGCAAATGGTATGCAACGAATGATGCTTAACGATACGTTCCACCTCTGCGGACTCCTCGTTACTCTGCAGTCTAATCTTCAACCATTCGGGTTTGCGTAGTACGTTTACCTTGTCATAAAACTTCGGCATTTTAAGTTCATTATTTTCCAATTGATGCAAAGATACAAAAAAAAACAAAAACATGGTTATTTTTTTATAAAAAACGACAACCTCTCATATAAAAAGATTTTAATGCTCAAAATATGGGTAAAAAAGAATTAACCACCGCTCTATCAATCAATGAAAAACACTATCTTTGCGCCGGTTTTGACACAAGAGAAAAAAAACAATGAAAAGAATCATCATGCTTATATTGGCAATTATGCTGATTGCCATAGAGTCTAAAGCACAGAAAAATGAGCTTCATCTGCAAGCTGAAACACGAATCGATTACAACGGAGAATTTCTAAAATCAGATGAATCCAACGGTAAAATGAGTTTTAATGGCAAGTATCTGAATGTGATACTATCGGGAACCATTGGTGACAATTTTTCATACGCCTACCGTCAGCGCCTAAACAAGGCTCATGCAGACCAGAGTTTCTTCGATGCAACCGATTGGATATATCTCAGCTACGCACCAAGTAGCAATTGGCAATTCTCGGCAGGAAAGCAGGTGGTGGCTATCGGCGGATACGAGTATGACCGTGCCCCTATCGACCTCTACTTCTGCTCGGAGTATTGGAACAACATAGCATGCTATCAATTTGGCCTCAGCGCTACATACGCCACCAAAAGCGGTAACGACAAACTCTTATTCCAAGTGTGCCAGAGCCCATTTAGAGCAAATGCAGACAACATGTATGCCTACAATCTGATGTGGATGGGTTCGCACAAATGGTATCAAACCATTTGGTCGGTAAACCTTATCGAGCAGATGCCTAAGGATTACATTGCGTATCTTGCTTTGGGTAATCAATTCTCGTTTGGAGACTTTAGATTGCAACTCGACTATATGCTTCGTGCCTCGAACAGCGATATACTCTTCAAGGACTACTCAATCATGGGCGAGGCCTCTTATACCATAGCCGACAAGATTAATATTTTCGGCCGCATAACCTACGACATGAACAACACCTTAGGCGCAGTAAACGACTTTTGCGTAATGCCCGACACAGAGCTAACCCGTTTGGGGGCAGGCGTTGAGTTCTATCCTCTACCAAAGAATAATCGCGCAATCCGCCTACATGCTGCATATAGCCACACATTGGGGCACAACGGCAATCCTAATGGTGCTTTACAGGATGGTCAGTCGATGTTTACCGTTGGCTTGAAGTGGAAAATCGACATTATATCCATCGCAAAGAAGATATTTTAATAAACCCAATCTA
>JAFOZN010000099.1 GCA_017391185.1 Alistipes sp.
AACATCACTCTTGGAGCTACTCCCCAAGATTAATCTCGATTGCAAATATCCCATGTTGGCCGCATTTGTCAACAACCGCATCAAGGAGCTTAACTACAAAATCTACAAGCCCCTTACGCTTCAATATATAGATATCACCAACCTCGAAGGTTACAGAGTATATCAGCGTACAATATCTTTTATCGTACATAAAGCCGTCAGAGATCTCTACGGATCACGTAAATTCTACATACGCCACTCGCTGGGGCACGGACTCTATTGCGAATTTGCGGATGGAGAGGAGTTGGATTCGGCTCAGATTGAGGCTTTGCGCCGACAGATGCAACTCATCATCTCGGCTCGCTACCCCATCCATCGCCAAAAACTACTCACCGAGGAGGTTGAGAAGATATACCGAGAGTATGGTTTTGAGGATAAGATCACACTACTTAACTCACAAAAACGCCTTTACAGCGACATCCATCGCATGGCCGATTTGGTGGGATATTTCTACGGCGCGCTCACTCCCGATTCGGGATATATTCACCTATTTGATATTAGAAAATACTATCATGGATTCTATATCGCTCTGCCTACGCAGAACGACCCTCAGACTCTCGATCTGAATGTGCATTGGAACAAGATGTTCGATATCTTCCAAGAGTATCATCAATGGGTGGATATCATGGGAATACCTACCG
Source organism: Alistipes sp. (assembly GCA_017391185.1). Taxonomy (GTDB): domain Bacteria; phylum Bacteroidota; class Bacteroidia; order Bacteroidales; family Rikenellaceae; genus Alistipes. The sequence continues at coordinate 681 of JAFOZN010000099.1, forward strand.
TAGGCCACCTCAACGAGAAGTATTTGGCAGGTGATAGCAGCGAGCTGATCAAGATTGCCGAGGCATTTCATGAGAAAAAAATCGCCGCTATGGCCGATCAGATTGACCACGCCAATTCTACTCAAGGGACTCGCGTTGTATTGATTTCGGGGCCTTCGTCAAGTGGCAAGACCACCACAGCGAAGCGTCTTGGCATACAGTTGCGTATCTTGGGTTTGGATCCTGTGCTGATTTCACTCGATGACTACTTTGTCAATCGTGAAAAGACTCCAAGAGATGAGTCGGGAGATTATGACTTCGAGGCTCTTGAGGCCATTGATCTGGAGCTTCTGAACAGCGACCTCAAGCGTTTGATGGATGGCGAGAATGTCGAGGTGCCACGTTACGACTTTATCAGCGGAACTCGCCAATGGCACGACAAACCGCTTAAGCTCAACAAGCGATCGGTGCTGATTATGGAGGGCATACATGGGCTCAATCCACGCCTTACGCCGAGCATCCCACGCGACAAGAAATTCTGCATCTATGTCTCGTGTCTGACTTCGGTGGCGATGGACTCTCTGACACGCATCTCCACTTCGGACAACCGACTCTTAAGACGCATTACACGCGACTACTCTACGCGTGGATGCGATGCGCTATCTACCCTACAACGCTGGCCGAGCGTTAGACGTGGCGAGGAGAAGCATATCTTCCCTTATCAGGAGAATGCCGATGTGATATTCAACTCTTCGCTCTTCTACGAGATCTCCATCCTACGCTCCCGTGTAGAGCCAATCCTAAGAGAGGTACCCGACATTGTACCTGAGTATGGCGAGGCAAAACGTTTGCTCAAATTCCTGCAAAACTTCCTCCCGATATCGAGCGAGGAGATTCCTCCGACATCTCTACTGAGAGAGTTTATCGGAGGTAGCAGTTTTAAATATTAATTAAGGAGAAAGATTACAACAATAAAACTACGAAAGAAAATGTTTGACAAATTTATGAATCGCCACATCGGTGTGGCAAACAAGGAGGATCTCGATCAGATGCTCCAAGTAATAGGAGTGGAGTCTATAGAGGAGCTTATCTCACAGGTGATCCCCGCTTCGATCCGTCTAAAGAAGCCTATCGCTATCGGCGAGGGCATGAGCGAGTATGAGTTCTCGGCTCACGTAGCATCACTTGCAGCAAAGAACCAGCAGTTGCGTTCCTTCATCGGTATGGGTTACTACCCTACTGCTGTGCCTGCCGTAGTGAGCCGCAATGTGTTTGAGAACCCTGCATGGTACACCTCATACACACCCTACCAGGCCGAGATTTCGCAAGGTCGATTGGAGGCTCTGCTCAATTACCAGACTGCCATCCTCTCGCTCACAGGCATGCAGATTGCCAACTGCTCACTCTTGGATGAGTCAACAGCGGCAGCTGAGGCTATGCTGATGATGTATGCTTTGCGCTCACGCGAGGCAGTTAAGCAAGGTCGCAACCAGCTATTCGTGGATAGAGATATTTTCCCTCAGACATTAGACCTGTTGCTCACCCGTTCGGAGCCATTCGGTATCGAGCTTATAGTGGATGACTATGCCACATATAACTTCACAGGCATGGAGTTCGGTGCCATCGTGCAGTACCCATCGGCTTCGGGCGAGATCCGCGATTATAAGGCCTTCACCGAGGCTGCGCATGAGGCTGGCGCACTCCTAACGGCTCAGGCCGACATCCTCTCTTTGGCACTGCTCACACCTCCTGCAGAGTGGGGCGCAGATATTGCGGTAGGCTCTACTCAGCGTCTGGGTTGTCCTATGGGATTCGGCGGTCCATCGGCAGGTTATATGGCTTGCCGCGAGGCTTACAAGCGTAATATCCCTGGTCGTATCATCGGTGTATCGGTAGATCGTCTGGGCAATAAGGCTTTGCGTATGTCTCTCCAGATGCGCGAGCAGCATATCAAGCGCGAGAAGGCTACTTCAAATATCTGTACCGCTTCGGCTTTGATGGCTTCGATGGTGGGATTCTACTGTATATATAATGGTCCTGAGGGTCTAAAGCGTGCCGCTATGACAGCTCACACTTCGGCTGTTTCGGTAGCTCAGGCTTTGGTGGCTTTGGGTTACAATCTTACCTCAAAGAGCATCTTCGACACTTTGGAGGTCGAGGCTGAGGCTGCCGTAATCCAAGATATCGCTTTGGAGCGTGGCATCAACTTCTACTACCCAACCGAGGGCAGAGTACACATCTCATTCGATGAGGTTACAACGCCTGAGGAGTTGGATAGCGTAGTGGAGATCTTTGCCGAGGCTAAGGGCCGTAAGGCTAAGGCTGTGAAGCTCTCTGATGAGCCTGCAATCCCATCACACCTACTCCGTCAGAGCCCAATTTTGGCAGAGCCTATCTTCAACAAATACCACTCGGAGAGCGACATGATGCGTTACATCAAGCGTCTGGAGCTTCGCGATATTTCGCTCGCAAACTCTATGATTTCGCTCGGCTCTTGCACTATGAAGCTCAACGCCGCAGCCATCATGCAGCCACTCTCGCTCTCAGGCTTCCAGAATATGCACCCATTTGCACCTGAGGCTCAGACAGAGGGTTACCGCGAGCTTATCGCAGAGCTTGAGAAGGACCTCTCTGCGATCACAGGCTTCGCCGCTTGCTCTTTGCAGCCTAATTCGGGTGCCGCGGGCGAGTATGCAGGTTTGATGGTTATCCGCGCCTACCACCAGAGTCGCGGTCAGGGTTATCGTAACATAATCCTTATCCCTGCTTCGGCACACGGTACAAACCCAGCTTCGGCAGCTATGGCAGGCATGAAGATCGTGACGGTAGCATGCGATCAGAATGGTAACATTGACGTAGAGGATCTCAAGGCTAAGGCTGAGGAGTATAGCTCGGAGCTTTGCGGATTGATGGTAACATATCCTTCGACACATGGAGTCTTCGAGAGCCGTATCCGCGAGATTGTCGATGCGGTACACGATGCAGGCGGTCAGGTATATATGGACGGTGCGAATATGAATGCTCAGGTGGGCTTGACCAACCCTGGTTATATCGGCGCCGATGTCTGCCACCTCAACCTCCACAAGACCTTCGCTATGCCTCACGGCGGTGGTGGCCCAGGTGTAGGTCCTATCTGTGTAGCAGAGCACCTCAAGCCATTCTTGCCATCGCACCCAATCGTAGCAACAGGCGGTGAAGATGGTATCACAGCAGTAGCTTCGGCTCCTTGGGGCTCGGCAATGCTTCTGCCAATTACATACGGATATATTAAAATGCTCGGCGAGGAGGGTTTGCGCCATGCAACTGAGATGGCAATCGTAAATGCCAACTATATGTCTTCAGCCTTGAAGAACGAGTATCGCACATACTATTCGGGCGAGACAGGCAGAGTAGGTCACGAGATGATTCTCGACCTGACAAACTTCAAGAAGGATTACGGTATCGACTGTGGCGATATTGCACACCGATTGATGGATTACGGCTTCCACGCCCCAACGCTCTCGTTCCCTGTGCATGAGACCTTGATGGTCGAGCCAACAGAGTCGGAGCCTAAGGCTGAGATGGATCGCTTTATGGAGGCACTCATCCAGATCAAGCGCGAGTGCGAGGCGGCAGCCGCTTCGGGCGAGAAGGATAATGTGGTGGTGAACGCTCCACACACAGCCGTAGAGCTTGCAGGCGAGTGGTCACATCCATACTCTCGCACAGAGGCAGCCTTCCCATTGGAGTGGGTCAAGGAGTCGAAGTTCTTCCCATACGTCACCAAGATCGACAACGGCTACGGCGATAGAAATCTCTGTTGTTGCAATGTAGATTAACCTTAGAGTTAGACAATAAATAAGCCGCATCCCACGATGGGAATGCGGCTTATTTTGACAGAACAGCTCTCAAAATCAATTTTTCCCTGCCGAAATTTGGCACTTCACAGCGAAGTATGTACCTTTGTGAGGTTTCAAACATTTGAAGAATCAATAATTAAACTTTAGAAAGATATGAAAGTAGAAAATAGCAAGATGGTGTCAGTGCACTACACATTGACAGTTGACGGTGCAGTAGCAGACAAGTCGGCAGAGGGCAAGCCATTGCAGTTTATCTGCGGTACAGGTATGCTTTTGCCTAAGTTCGAGGGTGCAATCATGGGTAAGGAGCCAGGTGAGAAGGTATCGTTCACGTTGGAGCCAAAGGATGGCTACGGCGAGTTGGATCCACAGGCTATCGTAGAGTTGCCAAAGACTATCTTTATGGTAGATGGCAAGGTAGCAGAGGAGATTCTCTTCGTAGGTAACATCATCCCTATGGCAAGCCAGGAGGGCTACCGCATGAACGGCGTAGTGAAGGCTGTCGGTGAGGAGAGCGTTACTATGGACTTCAACCACCCTATGGCTGGCAAGACTTTGAACTTCGATGTAGAGGTTGTCGAGGTACGCGATGTAACTCCTGAGGATTTGGCTGCACAGGGCGGTTGCAACTGCGGTTGCAGCGGTAACTGCGAGAGCGGTTGTGACGGCGGCTGCGAGGGTGGCTGTAATTAATTGGCACACAAACTTATATAATAAGGCATTACACTACGGTGTGATGCCTTAATTTATAGATTACAAGTGATACTTATCTCCAACATAGTAGATTCATTGGATAGCCATTTCACCCTTTGGCGCACGCTCAAGGGTGTGGAGATCGTGCGTCATCAAGGCAGGCTCATATATTCAGCAGGCAATGTCTCAGTGGTCTTTCAAGTATGGCACGAAGGTGTCAAAAAATCGCTAAAGTGTTATATACGCTCATCCAAGAACCTACCCTACATATACAAATCGGATTTTTACGCCAAAGAGCTCTGCGTATTCGACATTGCGGGCAGACGTACTTGGGTGGATTGTCTGCTTACGCCCTACATCGAGGGCATAACGCTCGATGAGGCAATCTGCAAAGCTGAGCGAGGGGAGGAGTTCGAGGCGTTGGCTGAGGAGTTTGACCGCATGGCTGGGTGGCTCTTGGAGAAGCCATTTGCCCATGGCGACCTGAAGCCCGAAAATATCATCGTAATGGAGAACGGCAAGATGCGAGCCATAGATTGGGATGCCGCTTTTCTGCCTGGGCTGAGCCAAAATCCCGCCACCGAGCGTGGTACGGCAGCTTATCAACATCCCTTGCGAGGGAGTGAGATGTACGATAAGCATATAGATGACTACTCGATAGCCATGCTCTCGACCATGTTACATCTCTACGCCATAAAGCCAGAGATGAGTTCTCACTTTAAATCTTTTCACGAGCCGAAACTTTTGCCTAAAGCAATAATCGGCCACACGACAGAGGAGTTTGAATCAATCCTCGATCTCTTCGCCCGCCAAGGCATGGCGCGAGAGTATCAGATAGCCAAGATGTTAAGAAGTAGCCACGCTCAATTATTTGACCTAAGGCGCATGATGGGGATAAAATGCATAGAAGAGTC
>JAFOZN010000100.1 GCA_017391185.1 Alistipes sp.
ATGCTCCGATAGATTATCTGCGTCTCTTCCGCCCGCTGTATCAATATGTAGATTTCTTTACAGTCAACCTCTGCGACAACTCTTCGGATGTACACTATGTGCCTACCGACAAAGATGAGGTGATGGCCATACTAACTCCACTTTTTGAGTTCAGACGCGGACAAAACCAATATCGCCCCATATTAATCAAAATCTCGCCCGACCTCACAGACGAGCAGATTGACGCTATGACCGATATTATGCTCGACACGCCACTCGATGGCATTGTCGCTACGGGAGGAACTACGGGACGTTACGGTTTGGAGAATTCCAAAGAGACGATACACTCCTTGGGGCGCATCCCAGGGGCATTGTGTGGCTCGCCTCTCAAAGAGAGATCACTACAAGTCGTACGCCGCATATACGAGAGGTCGAAGGGCACCTACCCTATCATCGGTTGTGGCGGTATAAACACGGCGGATGATGCCTTTGAGATGATCAAGGCAGGAGCTACTCTGGTAGAGTTATACTCCTCATTCTATTATGGCGGAGGAGATACTCTGCGTAATATCCGCACGGGATTGAACGAGCGACTTCGTAAACTTTCTCAAAACGCGGCTCATAAAGAGATACCGAATCAGACTAATTTAACAGAGGAGTATGATTAACGCTACCATAATCACCATAGGCGATGAGATTCTCATCGGCCAAATTGTAGATACAAACTCGGCAAGCATCTCCCGCCATTTGAATAAGGCAGGAATTACCGTAACTGAAAAACTTTCAATAGGAGATAGCGCCGAGCAGATCACTTCTTCACTCAAGCAGGCTCTTGAGCGCACCAATATTGTCATCATCACAGGAGGTTTAGGCCCTACCAAAGATGATATCACCAAACATACGTTAGCTCGTTTCTTCTCTTCCCAGATGCGTGAAGATGAGGCAGTTGCCCGTCATGTCAAGAGCATGCTCGAAGCACGAGGCATTGTCTATAACGAGCTAAATCACTCTCAGGCGATGGTCCCCGAAAAGTGTCAGGTACTCTTTAACCATCATGGCACAGCTCCGGGTATGTGGTTTGAGGATGAGCGTGGACACGTAGCGATCTCACTACCGGGTGTACCTTTTGAGATGGAACATCTGATGGAGGATGAGGTGATGCCTCGCTTGAAGGCTCGTTTCACACTCCGCGCCAACATCCACCGCACGATGATCACCTCAGGGCTTCCCGAATCGATGCTGGCCGAGCGAATTGCTCAGTGGGAAGATGCTTTGCCTAAGGGCCTGAAATTGGCATACCTGCCCTCGCCGAACATTGTCCGCCTAAGATTGTCGGCATACGATAGAGACGATGCCGATTCAACACGCAAAGAGATTGAGGCTCAATTCGATAAGCTATATCATATCATCCCCGAACATATCGTAGGATTCGAGGATGCTTCGGTGCAGGCTCTGGTACATGATCTGCTGACTCAACACCACCTCACACTCGCCACAGCCGAGAGTTGTACGGGCGGTACGATAGCCTCACGCTTTACGGCCATGAGTGGCTCTTCGCAATACTTCCTTTGCGGAGTGGTCTCATATTCCAATGAGGCCAAGAGGGATGTATTGGGGGTAAATTATGACGACATAATGAGCTACGGAGCAGTCAGCGAGACTGTAGTAAGACAGATGGCTGAGGGCGCAAGGCGTATTTCGGGTGCCGACTACGCTATCTCGACCAGCGGTATAGCAGGCCCTACGGGAGGTAGCAAGGAGAAGCCTGTCGGTACTGTTTGGATGGCGGTGGCAACCCCCACACGCACCATCAGCATGATGCGTAACTCTGGCACAGATCGCTCGCAGATAATAAACCGCGCCTCGGCATACGCCATTGAGATGCTTTACAACGAGCTTAAAAACGATATAAAATAGGCTAAAACTACTAACCATGATAATTCAATCTATTCTGGACACCGATCTGTATAAGTTCACCACTTCGTACGGATACTTTAAATCCTTCCCTCAGGCCGAAGGCACTTTCATCTTCCATGATCGCAATGCCACCATCTATGACGAGGCATTTGTTGAGCGCCTGCACGCTGCTTTCGATGAATTGAGCCAACTCTCGCTCACAGATGAGGAGTTTGAGTATATGGTCAAGAATTGCAAGTTTATCCCTCAAAACTATTTCGAGTGGCTCAAGGGATTCCGTTTTGACCCCTCGCGCATGAAGATTTGGTTGGATGAAGAGAGTCATCTGCATATCGAGGCCTCGGATCACCTCTACAAAGTGACGCTCTATGAGATTGCTGTGCTCTCTACCGTTTCGGCTCTCTGCAACGAGGGTAAGCAGATAGATATGGAAGAGGTTATCCACCGTCTGGAGCCTAAAATCGCGCTATCGAATGCTGAGCAGATCCCATTCTCAGACTTCGGTACACGCCGCCGCTTCTCTTTCGAGGTACATCAGGCTGTTTTGGAGTATATCAAAGCCAATGCCCAATACTGCATGGGTACATCGAACTGCTATCTTGCCATGAAGATGGGCCTGAAGATGATCGGAACATATCCTCATGAGTTGCCTATGTTCATTGCAGCCGTTAACGGAGGCCCTCGCCAAGCCAACTATATCGCTATGGAGGAGTGGGTGAAGATCTATGACGGCTATTTGGGTATTGCACTTACCGATAGCTTCGGCTCGGATGTATTCTTTAGAAACTTCTCCAAAAAGCATGCTTCGCTCTTTGATGGTGTACGTCAGGATTCGGGCGATCCGTTGCGTTTCATTGATATGGCCATTGCACGTTACAAGGAGTTGGGTATCGACCCTATGACCAAGACCATCATCTTCAGCGATGCACTCGACTTTGAAAAGGCAGCCAAACTCAAGCAGGCTTGTGAGGGCAGGATACGCTGCTCGTTTGGTATCGGTACCAACATCACCAACGATACGGGACACCAACCATGTAACATAGTGATGAAGCTCTCGACTTGTCGCATGAACGAAAAACAACCTCTACGCAAGTGCGTCAAACTCTCGGATGTTGCTGGCAAGGCCATAGGCGATGAGCGCGAGGTGGAGCTCTATAGAAGGTTGTTGGAGTAGATTGTGCAGACCTTTTGGGGTGAAAAATCTGCCTTTATGAATATTTTTCAGGCTTAAGAAACTTTTTTAATTAATAATCGTACTTTTTTTGAATTTATTTGCTTATCTTTGCGCACCCTTAATGTGAGGGTGAATAATTAAACTCAAAAGAAAAATGAAAGTTTGCGAGATTACAGGTAAAAGCGCAGTGATTGGCAACAATGTCTCTCACTCAAACCGTAAGACTAAGCGCAAGTTCAATCCAAACTTGAGAACTAAGCGTTTTTGGTCTGAGGAGGAGGGTCGCTGGTTTACTTTGAAGGTAACAGCTGCCGGTATGAAAACAATTAACAAGAAGGGCTTGGCTGCCGCTTTGAAGGAGGCCGCTGCACCTAAGAAGGTTTACTAAAATTTATTAAGCAGAGATGGCAAAGAAAGGTAACAGAGTTCAGGTGATCCTTGAGTGCACTGAGCAGAAGGAGAGCGGCGTTCCAGGAATGTCACGTTACATCACCACTAAGAACAAGAAGAACACACCTGATCGTTTGGAGCGTAAGAAGTACAATCCATACTTGAAGAAGGTAACAGTACACCGTGAAATTAAGTAATTGTAGGTAAGTTATGGCAAAGAAAGTAGTTGCAACACTTAAGACTGGTGCTACTAAGAAGTACACCAAGTGCATCAAGATGGTTAAGTCAGAGAAGACTGGTGCATATGTGTTCAAGACACAGAACATTCTCGAGGAGGAGGATATCAAGGCATACTTCGCTGAGAAATAATCATTGCATTAAGCCGCAAGGTTTAATACAAAAGGCGTCCAACGGGACGCCTTTTGTGTTTTAGAGAGTTGTGAAACTTTTTCTCATCAACTTTCAGCCTCAACACTATATCATATATAATATAAAGTATTACCTTTGTGGCGGACAAAACTATAAACAAATACTCATTTCAAATGAAAAAACTTATCTCTACACTTCTCACGCTTCTGATCTTTGCCGTAGGTTCTGCCATGGCTCAGCGTGCGAACTATCAGATTATCCCTCTGCCTAAGCAGGTCGAGGTTGATCAGACACAGGCATTTACCCTGCAGAATGGAATGGGCGTATCGTTCGATGCTTCAAACCCTGAGATTCTCCGCAATGCTCAATTCCTTTGCCAATGGGTAGAGCAGTCAACAGGCGTTAAGCTCTTGACAACACCAAACGATCAGAAGGCTGCCATCCGTCTCATAATCGGCATGGATGCCGACTCTAAGTCAAAGAAAGGCAAGAAGGTCGAGGAGCCTCAGCCACTCAAGGAGCAGCAGCAGGAGGCATACAAAATCAAGGTTGGCGAGAACGGTATTTCAATCTATGCCCACAACCCTATCGGTTTCTTCCGTGCGGCGCAGACTCTACGCAAGGCTTTGCCTATTGTAAAGCAGGGCGAGGAGGCTAAGATCGAGTTGCCATATGCTACAATCCAGGATGAGCCACGTTTCGTATATCGTGGTGTGTTGCTCGATTGTGCGCGCCACTTCTTCTCGGTAGAGATGATCAAGGAGTTTATCGATGTGATGGCTTTGCACGGATGCAACCAATTCCACTGGCATTTGACCGAGGATCAGGGTTGGCGTTTCGAGGTGAAGTCTATGCCTGAGTTGGCTCTCAGAGGTAGCATCCGCGAGCAGACTGTAATCGGTCCTAATTCGGGTATCTACGATGGTATTCCACACGGTGGCTACTACACTCAGGATGAGTGCCGCGATGTGGTGAAGTATGCTGCTGAGCGTTACATCAATGTAATCCCAGAGATTGACCTGCCTGGTCACATGCAGAGTGCATTGCACGTATATCCAGAATTGGGTTGTACGGGAGGCCCATACCCCGTAAGAACATATTGGGGCGTTAGCCGCGAGGTATTGTGCGGTGGTAACCCAGAGACATTGACCTTCCTGAAGAAGGTATTGAGCGAGGTTTGCGATGTATTCCCATCGAAGATTATCCACATCGGAGGCGATGAGGTGCCAAAGGATAGATGGAAGGTGTGTCCAAAGTGTCAGGCTAAGATCAAGGAACTCGGCATTAAGGACGATGGCAAGCACAGCCCTGAGAACCAGTTGCAGTCGTATATCAACAAGGAGATTGAGGCCTTTTTGGCTGAGCGAGGACGTGACATCATCGGTTGGGATGAGATTTTGGAGGGCGGACTCTCTGGTAAGTCAATCATCATGTCATGGCGTGGTACTAAGGGCGGTGTCGAGGCGGCAAAGCAGGGTCACCGCGTAATCATGAGTCCTAACGTATATAGCTACATTGATCACCCACAGCTCAAGGATGTTGCCAAGCAGCCTCGTACAACAGGTAGCTACATAGTATCGGCAAGCAAGGTACACTCTTTCGAGCCATTGATCCCAGAGACTCTCAGCGATGAGGAGCAGGATTATATCTTGGGTTCTCAGGTTAACCTTTGGACCGAGCACGTGGCATATCCTGAGCATGCATTCTATCAGCTCTTGCCACGTTTGGGTGCAGCGAGCGAGGTGCAGTGGTGCCGTCCAGATCAGAAGGACTTCGAGAGCTTCAAGGAGCGTTTGCCTCAGCTCAAGAAGTTGTATGATTTGATGGGTGTTCCATACTGCAACGGTTTGGAGTAAACTTTTCAGAACTAAATAAACTAAAAGCGAGGAAGTTGCTACACTTCCTCGCTTTTTAGCTTCCAATAGATAGTCTTACTTTCTGAAATGCTGATCAGCAAACTTAATATACTGCGCCCAATCATAAGCCGTAATATCATGCTTACCTGTACGCAGGTGATAACCTACCCATCCATCATTATCGGGTTGCTCAGGTTTAGGCATAGACTCCGACTTCAAGCCCTGCTTACCATAAAGAGTCCACACCTCAGAAGCATACTTTGCCGAGAGGAACTCACCCTCTGGATCGGCCCAATCATCCAAAGTCGCGCTGGCTACATATACAGGACGTGGCGCAACGAGAGCTACCAAGCCATGATGATCGATCATGAGATCCTGCTCACGGTCGCTATACTTGTTGTAGTTATCGCAGAACCAATGTGGGAAGTTCTTATTCAGGTCGCGTATCAACTCACCATGACGGCGTGACGAGAGAGCTGCACCGCCCTCGCCCGAATCGTTCGAGATAGCCATCGCAAAGCGATTGTCTGTGGCAGCAGCCCACAAAGCAGTCTTACCCAAACGAGAGTGACCGATGACGGCAACGTGCTTTTTATCGAAGAGTTTATCTGTCTCGATATAATCCATCACTCGGCTCAAACCCCATGCCCATGCCGAGATTGTACCCCACTCATCGGCCTTAGGTTTGTTTTGGCTGTTAAAAATTTGGTGTACGCCATTCTTGAAACCGTCATCGAAATCGGGATCTATATCACCACGATATACCGTTACCACAGCATACCCTGCCTCCACTATCATCTCCATAGGCCAACGTGACACCGCCGCACCACGCTCAGGGTCTGTGCCGAGCTCGCTCTTTTTGGGAGCGTTTTTCGAAATGGTGATTGCAGGATCGGTTGTGGTCTGATGATTACCCTTGAAATTTATACCTACAAAGGCTGGCACTGGCTTCTGACTATGAGGGATATACATCAAAACCAACATCGGCTCATCCATACCCTCAAATTGGATAGCTACCTCCTTACGAATAGCCTTACCGCCCAGAGCCTTATCATCTATAGCAATGGTTTGATAGGTTGGCTTTAACTTCTGCTCAGGCTGGCGACCAAATACCTCGGTCAGGAAGAAATTATAGATCTTAGGGCGATGCACCTTCTCCCACGCCTTACGGCTCTCGACCTTCAAAGGACCCACCTCATACTTCTGTGGCTGAGCAACAGCATTGCTGGAGAATAAAGCAACGCCCGCCACGATGCTCAAAAGATATAAAAACTGCTTCATATTATATATAAGGTATTAAGTTAGCTGTTTTTCACACGTAAATATACAAAAATTAGTGAACATAAACAAAAAAAGGAGCTACCCAAAAGTGTTTGGATAGCTCACACATATAAAATTCTAAGTTTTCTTCCCCCTACTTGGCGTAACTTACGGCGCGAGTCTCACGGATTACAGTGATCTTCACCTGACCAGGATAAGTCATCTCATCCTGAATCTTCTTAGCTATATCGTGTGACAATGACTCAGACTCCTGATCTGAGAGCTTGTCTGCACCCACGATAACACGCAACTCACGACCAGCCTGAATAGCATAGGTCTTAACCACGCCTGGGTATGACAAAGCGATATCCTCCATCTCCTTCAGACGCTTAATGTATGACTCTACAACCTCGCGGCGAGCTCCAGGGCGAGCACCAGAGATAGCATCACAAACCTGAATGATAGGCGAAAGGAGTGATGACATCTCCACCTCATCGTGGTGCGAACCGATAGCGTTGCATACCTCAGCCTTCTCCTTAAACTTCTCGGCGAGCTTCATACCGATAATTGCGTGTGGCAACTCTGGCTCATCATCGGGCACCTTACCGATATCGTGCAACAGACCTGCTCGGCGCGCAGCCTTAGGATTGAGGCCCAACTCTGCAGCCATGATACCTGCCAAATTAGCAGTCTCACGAGCATGCTGCAAAAGGTTTTGGCCATATGAAGAACGGTACTTCATCTTACCGATCAGACGAATCAACTCTGGGTGCAGACCATGGATACCCAAATCGATAGCAGTACGCTTACCAACCTCCACGATCTCTTCCTCGATCTGTTTCTTGACCTTAGCCACGACTTCCTCGATACGAGCAGGGTGGATACGACCATCTGTCACGAGCTGATGCAACGCAAGGCGCGCAATCTCACGGCGTACAGGATCAAAACCACTCAAGATGATTGCCTCAGGAGTATCGTCCACGATAATCTCGATACCTGTAGCAGCCTCCAAAGCGCGGATGTTACGACCCTCACGACCGATGATACGTCCCTTGACCTCATCGCTATCGATGTTAAATACCGTCACGGCATTCTCGATAGCGGTCTCAGTAGCTACACGCTGGATAGAACTCACGATGATACGCTTAGCCTCCTTGGTTGCGGTGAGCTTAGCCTCCTCGATAGTCTCGTTGATATAAGAATCTGCCTCGGCCTTTGCCTCAGCCTTCATATTCTCCATCAAGATATTCTTGGCCTCCTCGGCACTCATACCTGAAATCTGCTCCAGACGCACATTCTGCTCCTTGATGATACCAGCAAGCTCCTCCTTCTTCTGACTGAGCCCCTGCATCTGGCTATCCATCTGAGCCTTCTGGCGGTCATTCTCCTTAATCTTCTGCTCCAACTCGCGCTGCTGATTCTGCAAGCTCGACTCCAAATGCTTGGTACGCTGCTCGATCTGTGCAATCTCCTGATTACGCTTATTCACAGCACGATCATGCTCACTCTTGAGCTGGATGAACTTCTCCTTAGCTTGAAGGATCTTCTCCTTCTTGATCATCTCTCCTTCGGCCTCAGCCTCTTTGAGTGCTGCGGCGCACTGCTTCTTGATTGTATTCTTGGTAACATAGGTTGCATACAAGACATACGCACCTATACCGATCAAGAATGATATCAAGGCAGCTATTATTACTACTGTAATTGAAAACATTGTTATTAGTTATTAAATATTAGTTGTTATGTAGTTTCAATAAAAAACCGCATAGTATTTCCTTTTCTTGTTTGACGAATCTGCCGATAAGTCAAGGTGTGGGGCTCCGGAGTTCGCAACCTTCCAACGGTGCGTACACACCCCCGAAGGGGTTAAGGCCTGATTTTGAGAAACCGAGAGTTGACCCAATATAAAAAGTGTTCAGTTTCGCAAAGCTATAAGGAAATCTATGCGGGTAGATCTCTATGTAAAGAACCTTTCGACTTGACTATAATAAGAGTTTTATTACTTGGGCACAAATAGCGCGAGCCTTCTCTCTCATTCTCTAACTCGCCCTCTTAATTCTCTAACTCACCCCTTTAATTCTCAAACTCGCCCTCTTTATCTCTCACTCGTCCTATCTCGCTCTTCTCTTACCATATCGCGCTCTCACTCGCTCTCAAGTCTTCTCTCTGAGCCATATATCGAACTCTCGCCCCCTCTTAAAAAAAATCAAGTCACCGAATCTCAATCGCTAACCCTTCTTCGAAGAAGAGAGTCGATTAAGATGCTTATCTAATCGCTGCGAAAGAGCATCGAGAGCCTGCAAATCCTCTCCGCTCATCTCGTTTTCCTGCGAAATAGCAATCGAATTAATACCATAACGCAAAGCAACAATAGTGATAAGATCCTGCGCAGACATATTGGCATAAAGAGTTCTCAACTCGCTTATATTGGCATTCAGCTCACGCTCCGCCAAGCGATATACCTCCTCTTTATCGGCATCAATAGTCATCTGGTATGGTCTACCATCTACTCTGAGGGTTATCTTTTGCTTTGCCATCGTTAACTTATCTCTTGCCCTTTAGTGAGCAATGCTATGCACTTATCAACCTCCCGCAATAATTGATTGATACGCGCTCTTGATTTTGCTTTATCCGATCCTGCGCCACCCAAACCTTCGGCAAGTCTCACTCGCTTGAGCTCATCCTTGAGTTGTTGCACCTGCTCCTGCTGCTCCCTCAAAGCGACCTTCAACGCATCACGCTCACGACACACTTCCTGAAAGTCTGCCTCCAACTTCTCATGCTGCGAGATGACTCTCTCGACCTGAGCTGTGATATGAGTTATAATACTTTTACCGGCCATCTGGGCGAATCAAATCTGATTTAACACTCAAAGATAGAAAAAAATCTTAAATTTCGCAAATAATGGATCAAAAAACACCCTATTGCGTCTTTTTTCTCCACGAAGATATAACCTCTCCATAGAGGTCATAATCCTCTGCTCCTGTGATCTCCACCTCATAGAAAGCACCCTTACGCAGCTGGCGCAACTCTACAGGAATCAAGATCTCCTGATCCACCTCTGGCGAGTCATACTCCGAACGAGCTACATAGTAATCGCCCTGACGCGAATCTACAATGACTCTCATCCTTCGGCCCACACGCTCAAGGTTATTCTCCAACGAGATCTGCTCCTGAATCTGCATTATGCGACCTGCACGAAGTTCTTTAACATCCTCTGGCACATCGTCCTTGAGCTCTCGTGCCGAGAAAGTACCCTCCTCCTCAGAGTATGGGAACACACCCAAACGATCGAAGCGCACCTCACGCACAAACTCCTCCAACTCCGCCTGATCCTGCTCTGTCTCGCCTGGATAGCCCACCAAAAGAGTTGTACGCAACGCAATATCGGGGATAGCCTTACGCAGACGCTTTATAAGCTCCATAGCCTCTGCCTTATCGTGACGGCGTTTCATCGCCGAGAGCACATTGTCTGAGATGTGTTGGAATGGGATGTCGAGATATTTACAGATTTTAGGCTCACGAGCCATCACCTCTATCACATCCTCAGGGAATGCCGCAGGGTAGGCGTAATGCAGACGTATCCACTCTATACCCTCCACCTTACACAACTCGCTAAGCAAATCTGCCAAGCGGCGTCTGCCGTAGAGATCAATGCCGTAATATGTGGTGTCCTGAGCAATGACCATCAACTCCTTGACACCCTTTGCCGCCAAGCCTTGCGCCTCCTTCAAAATATCCTCCATCGGCACCGAAACATGCTTACCTCGTATGAGCGGGATGGCACAATATCCGCACATCCAATTACAACCCTCCGAAATCTTGAGATAGGCATAATGTTTAGGGGTGGACAACACTCGCTCGGTGGTCAGAGCCTCGCTATACTCTCCGCCCAAAGCCTTCACAATATCTGCCCAATCCTTCACTCCGAAATACTCATCTACTTCGGGAATCTCCTCTCTTAGTTCATCAGCATATCGCTCGCTAAGACAACCCACAACAAACAAGCGCTCGATTCTGCCCTCTTGCTTAGCCGCCACAGCCGAGAGAATCATCTCGATACTCTCCTGCTTGGCATCGCCGATAAAACCACAAGTGTTGATCACCACCACATCGGCATCCGTACGCTCGCTATCGAAGACCACCGAGTAACCCGCTGCCGCCAACTGCGCCATCAAATGCTCGCTATCAACCGTATTTTTGGAGCAACCAAGAGTTATGACATTTATTTTTTTCATCTCTGTTCTTCTACTTCTTCTCCCCGAAGAGAGCCTTAACAAAATCGTGGCGGTCAAACATACGGAGTTGGTCGATGCCCTCACCGATACCAATATAACGCACAGGGATATGGAACTGATCGCTGATACCGATCACCACGCCACCCTTAGCCGTACCATCCAACTTGGTGATCGTGAGCGAAGTGACCTGCGTAGCCTGAGTAAATTGGCGAGCCTGCTCAAAGGCATTCTGACCTGTAGAGCCATCCAATACGAGCATCACCTCATGTGGTGCATCGGGAATGACCTTCGACATCACGTTACGGATCTTGGTAAGCTCGTTCATCAGTCCAATTTTATTATGCAAACGACCTGCCGTATCAATCAACACCACATCAGCACCATTTGCCACCGCCGACTTAAGCGTATCGTAAGCCACCGAAGCTGGATCAGAGCCCATCTCCTGACGAATCATGGTAGCACCCGCACGATCGGCCCACACTGCCAACTGGTCGATAGCTGCTGCTCGGAAGGTATCGGCTGCACCGATATAAACCTTACGGCCAGCCTTTTTGAGTTGCGCTGCGAGCTTACCGATAGTAGTGGTCTTACCTGCACCATTCACACCCACAACCATCATCACATAAGGCATACCGGGCTTCACCTCCAAACCCATATCCTTGGTCGAAGAGTGCGACTCCTCCATCAGCGAAGCAATCTCATCACGCAAGATAGAGTTCAGCTCCGAAGTATTCATATACTTGTCGCGCGCAATACGAGCCTCGATGCGATTAATAATCTTCACGGTGGTCTCCACACCCACATCCGAGGTGATCAACACCTCCTCCAGATCATCCAACACATCGGCATCCACCGTAGAGCGACCTGCAATTGCACGTGCCAACTTAGAGAAGAATCCAGCCTTGGTCT
Organism: Alistipes sp.; assembly: GCA_017391185.1. Classification (GTDB taxonomy): domain Bacteria; phylum Bacteroidota; class Bacteroidia; order Bacteroidales; family Rikenellaceae; genus Alistipes. The sequence continues at coordinate 12,090 of JAFOZN010000100.1, forward strand.
TCTCCAAACCAGCCGAGAGCTCCTCGCTCCTTAGCTGCTGCTCCTGAGGAGAATCCTCCTCCACAGATGGTTGCTCCTGCGCGGGTTGAGTCTCCACCGCCTGCGCTGGCGCAGACTCCTCATGCTGAGACTCAGCAACATCACTCTGAACCTCTGGCTGAGCCACAACCTCTGGCTTTACCTCGCTTGGTGACTGCGAAGGCTGAGCTGAAGGCTCTACACTATCTTTCTTTTTCTTAAAAAGGTCAAAAAATCCCATATTCTATCTTTAATTTTATGCCCACGCGGGGCTGTTATCTTGACAAAAGTACACTTTTTTGACCACAATACCAAAATATCACCATACAGTAGAGTCGCTTATTGGAGATTTTAACTAAATTTGTTGGTAACAAACTATAAAACCGACCAGAAATGAGAAATTTAATTCATAAAATTGCACTACTCTTCGCTCTTACAATAGCCTTCTGCTCATGTTCACACGCCGAAATGGAAAAGACCTTCCAAAACCCTTCATCGGAGGTCAAAACCGCTGTATATTGGTATTGGATTTCGGGCAATATCTCCAAAGAGGGAGTAGTCGAAGATCTCAAAGCGATGAAACGCGCAGGCATCAATCGTGCTTTCATCGGCGACATAGGTCAAGATGGACTCTATACTGAGCGTAATGTAAAGATCTTCTCGGATGAGTGGTGGGAGATTCTTCACACAGCATTGCGTACCGCCTCGGAACTCGACATCGAGATCGGTATCTTCAACTCACCGGGTTGGAGTCAGTCGGGAGGCCCTTGGGTAAAACCCAACGAGGCTATGCGATATTTGGCATCAGCAGAGATTGCAGTCAGCGGTCCTCAAAGGCTCTCTACCCAGATACCAAACCCCACAGAGAATTTCCAACCAGTCCGCACCATTGCCTACCCCGCACCTGAGGGGTATCATTCGCCTGAGGTGAAGATAAGTTACTCTGCGCCAAAGAAAAAGACTATCGACATAAAGGCTTTGCCTGCAGGCGTTGAGAATCAGTTAGAACTCTCTCTCGATAAGCCACTTGACTCTCGCTCGCTGACCATCAAGATGAGCCATCGTCCGATGAATGTGACGGCTCATTTAGACGCCTACATAGCAGGCAAGTGGCAGAGAGTGTCAGACTTTAAGATAGATCGTTCGAATGCAGCACTTAACGTAGGATTTACGCCCTATGCCCCTGCCACAGTATCTTTCCCCAAGACTACAACGGATAGATTCCGCTTAACATTCGACCCTTCATCACAAGCGGGCGGCATAGAGAGCATCGAACTCTCGGCCATGCCACGCATCTCATCTTATGCCGAAAAAACGTTGGCAAAGATGTGCCAGACACCTCTGCCCTATTGGGATCACTATATGTGGAGCGAGGAGCCGAAGCTCGATAGCAAGGCTCACGCCATCGACCCTGAGAAGGTTATAGACCTGAGCGATAAGATCTCTGCCGATGGCTCAATTACTTGGGATGTTCCAGAGGGCGAGTGGATAATTCTGCGCACGGGCATGACGCCTACGGGCGTCACCAATTCACCAGCCACACCCGAAGCCACAGGGTTGGAGATTGACAAGATGAGCAGCAAACACGTCAAGACTCACTTCAATGCCTTTATCGGAGAGATTCTAAGGCGTATTCCCGAAAAGGATCGCTCTACATTCCGTGTTGTGGTGCAAGACAGCTACGAGACTGGTGGTCAGAATTTTACAGACGAGATGATCGAACGGTTTGAGGAGGAGTACGGCTACTCTATGATTCCATATCTGCCCACATACTATGGCTATGTGGTAGGCGACAGCGAAAAGAGCAATCGCTTCCTCTGGGACATCAGACGCTTTATTGCCGACCGCGTAGCCTATGAATATGTCGGAGGACTGAAAGAGATAAGCAACGCTCATGGACTCACCACATGGCTTGAGTGTTACGGTCATTGGGGATTCCCTGGCGAGTTCCTGCAATACGGCGGTCAGTCGGACGAGATTGGCGGCGAGTTCTGGAGCGTAGGAGAATTGGGTGACATTGAGAATCGTGCGGCATCTTCGTGCGGCCATATCTATGGCAAGCCCATAATTTGGGCCGAGAGCAACACTTCGGGTGGTCCAGCCTATTCGCGCACGCCTGTTGACATGAAGCAACGCACCGACCGCTTCTTCACAGAGGGTATCAACGCTACACTTCTGCATCTCTACATCGAGCAGGCTGATACGGCACGCTACCCAGGCATCAACGCATGGTTTGGCAATGAGTTTGACGCCCACAACACATGGTATAGCCATTTGGATCTATTCACTACCTATACCAAGCGTTGTAATTATATGCTCCAACAGGGACTAAACATGGCCGATGTAGCATATCTCATCGGCGAGGATGCCCCCAAGATGACAGGTCTGCAAAGCCCTGCATTGCCTAAGGGATATCAATTTGATTATATAAATGCCGAGGTACTCTTGCTCAACGCCAACGTAGCGCAAGGTAATATTATCCTACCTCACGGCACATCGTATAAGGTTTTGGTATTGCCACCTATAAAGACCATGCGCCCCGAATTGTTGGAGAAGATTCAGCGCCTTGTAAAGGATGGTGCCATCGTATTAGGCCCTGCCCCAACCCACTCACCAAGTCTCAAGGACTACCCTGCATCCGATGCAAAGATCGAGAAGATGGCGCGTGAATTGTGGGGAGAAGCATTCGACAAACGAGGTATGAACACCTACGGCAAGGGACGCGTCTATAATGGTTACTCTCTGGAAGATATCTTCTCTCAGATGGGGCTGACACCAGACTGTGCAATAAAGGAGAGCGAGCCCGTACTCTTCAACCACCGTTCTACGATGGGCGCTGAGATATACTTTATCTCCAACCAAAGCAATCAGAAAATCTCGTTCACCCCAACATTCCGCGTGGATCGCACATTGCGTCCAGAGTTTTGGGATGCCGTGGATGGCTCAATCCGCGCTCTGCCCGAATTTGAGGTTGTAGATGGAGGTATCACGCTTCCTCTCTCGCTCGATGCCTTGGGTAGCGGATTTATCGTATTCCGCCGTGCAGGCAAGGTCTCTGCCACAGAGAAAAACTTCCCTGCCCCAGCCAAAAGTATGGAGCTTACAGAGCCTTGGCGCGTGGAATTTGAGGGAAAATTATCTTCTCACGAGCCTATCACATTGCAACGTCTGGAGGATTTCTCACTCAGCGAGGATAAGGATCTAAAGTATTTCTCAGGTACGATGAATTACACCACAGAGTTCACCTGCGAAGATACCACAGGGCACATCTGCCTAAATCTGGGACGAGTGGAGTCTATGGCTAAAGTATATGTCAACGACCAACTTGCGGGTGGCGCATGGTGTGCTCCATACTCAATTGACATATCACAATACGTGCAGCAAGGCAAAAACTCACTCCGCATAGAGGTTGTCAACAAGTGGGTAAACCGCATTGTGGGTGATATGCAACTTCCAGCTCAGGAGCGCAAAATATCGCTCACCGCCAACCCATACAACGCCCAAAGCGCGATTCCAGCTTCGGGACTTATCGGACCAGTCGTGTTGGAGCAAATAAAGTAGAAAAAGAATGGGTGCAAAACAAATTCTGTTATGCACCCATATTTTTTAGAAATTGTATTACAAAATAGATACTTACGGCACTGGATCATATCCACTTCCACCCCACGGATGACACCGCGAAAGTCGCTTCAGAGTAAGCCAACCGCCCTTGATGGGACCATATTTTGTGAGTGCCTCTATGGCATATTGCGAGCAAGTAGGCACAAATCGGCACGATGAAGGGGTGTAGGGAGATATGCAATAGCGATAAAACTTCACCAACAATATCAGTGGCCACGCCAAAACTCGCTTACAGAGTTGCTGAAACCTGCTCCAAGACTTTGCGGATGACATTCTCTATCGTTTTATAACTATGCAACTCCTTGGCCGAATAGATCAGAGCCAAATCCAACTCCTTAGCCTGAGCGCCCAACTTCTCTACTAAAAGCTGGCGATTGAGCCTATAAGCCTCACGCATACGGCGTTTGAGCAGATTGCGCTTGTTGGCTCGCTTGTGAAATTTCTTAGGCACAGAGAACAATACCTCTACACCTCTCTCCTCAGACTTAGATTCCTCACTCCGGGCAGAATCAGACGACAAGGCCATATACCTGATCGGATACACAAACCCTCCACGCCCCTCGCTGAATAGTCGGCGAATGGCTTTCAATGAGCGAATACGCTCACTGCGCGGAAGGGTGTAATCTGACATGATATAATCGTATTACTTTTTCTCGACTGTTGATGCGCTACGAGAACGGCTCTTCTTCATGAGCTTCGACTGCTGAGCACGGATAAACTCCTCCTTCTGCTCATCCACCTTAACCACAACCTCAGAAACCTCCTCACCTCGCTTAATTTTAGAGATATAGATATCCAAAGCCTTAGCCATAGATGGAGCCTCTGGCGAAGGTGCCGAAGCCTTAACATTGAGACCCGAATCCAAAGCCGCACGCAATGTAGCCTCACCAAAGGTAGAGATCACAGGCAACTTCTCGATATCGAAATTCTCCACCACACTCTTCACATCCGAAGGCGAGTAGAGTGCCAAAACATCATATCCCGATGGATCTATACCCTCCATATCGGCAGCGATAGTCTTAGCGAGAATCACAGGCGAGAAGTTCATATTCAACTTCGCCAAAGCATCTGGAAGCTCTGGTTTGTGAGGCTCGCTCAGCGCCAAGAGGAATCGCTCGCTCTTGTGCTTGATGATAAGCTCCATAAGAGATGTAAAGCTACCATCAGCGAACGAGATTTTACGCTTACGATAGACAATATACTTCTGCAAATAGAGCGCAACAGCCTCTGTATTACAGATATACTTCATACTCTCAGGTACAGTCAAGCGTGCCTCCTCGCATATCTTGAAGAAGCTATCTACTGTATTACGAGATGTGAAGATTACAGCTGTATGATCGAGTATCTCGATTCGCTGTGCGCGAAACTCCTTGAGCGATACTCCGACAACTCTGATAAGTGGTTTATAATCTACCTCAACGCTATGTTTGGTTGACAATTCAAAAAAGGGTGACTTCTCTAACACCGCAGGACGGGGCTGGGATATCAATACTCTCTTTACCATTACTCTCTTTAAAAATTAACTCAAACGAACCACCACCTGCCACAAAAGTGTAATAGGCATGATTTCGACCGCGCAAAGGTACAAAATCCAATGTAAAATTGAAACTTTTTTAGAAATAAAGAGTTTAATACTCTCTCTAAAAAATAATCCAAGCGCCACAACAGCAGCCACAAAGCCTACATTTTGCCACACCTCATAGGCGTGGGAATTGCCCATTTGCGATATAAGTAGGATCGGTGAGACCATCACCGATGTCAGCACAAAGTACACAAGACGGATACGCATCAAATTTCCGACCTCCATGATGGACTTGGTCACAAAACCCACCGCCATCAATATAATATATTGGAATATCACCAACAAAACAAACGCTCCGATGACTGCCAAAGGCATATATATCAACACCTCGACAGATAGCCCCATCCCTGAATTGCGGCACCACATACCACTCAACAGACCCATAAAGCATAGTCCCAAGAGGAATAATTTACCCAACGCACCATAGAAAATATCACTACGGCGGCGCTCAGAAGCTCTATCCGAAGATATCAGGTTGCGATTGAAGATAGAGGAGAACAAGGCCACAATATCGTCAAAATAACGATACACACAGAACATATAATATATAGTAATGAGCGCAATCAAGACATTATATATCGGAGAAATCATCTCCCCCATCGGCGAGATAGCATCCACCACAGGCGTGATATCCATATCCGCCCCGCCTTGACTTAGTATCTCTCCTTGATTAATACTCACGCCCTCTCCCAAGACAGACTCCGAGCCAAAGACCTCCTCAGCCGTAGAGTCGTGATAACGCTCACGCGCTTTACGCCAAGACTCTATAATAGACTCAAAGGTCTTCTCCGATACCACGTTTTCGCTGCTGTAGTCGAGCGTATCGACAGAGTGTAGCTTCCCCGTCCACCCATCTGTCAGGCGGCGCAACGCCCTCTCCGAGAGGGTGTCCAATCCATCGGGACTTATCTTATCAACTATCTCTTCTGTCATTATTCAAAAGCTCGTTTAAGCATTATACGGAAAGTCGTACCATGACCGACCTCCGACTTGGCAACAAAAATTTTTCCGTGGTGGTAATCCTCCACAATACGGCGCGAGAGCGACAGGCCCAAACCCCAACCACGTGTCTTGGTAGTAAAGCCCGGCTCGAAGATTCTACTCCAATTACCTTTGGCAATACCCTTACCCGTATCGCTGACATCTATATATACTCTATCCTTTTCCGACCACACCCTTACATCCAGCTCACCTTGTCCCTGCATGGCATCCAGAGCATTCTTCATCAGATTCTCTATCACCCACTCAAACAGTGCCACATTCAGGTTGGCCTTTACGGGAGCCATCGCCAACCCATTATACGAGAGAGATACATTGCGTGGCACTCGTTTACGGAAATAGAGTACCGTCTCTCCCACCACCTCATTGACGTTATTGGCCGTAAGCACAGTCTCCGAGCCGATCTTCGAGAAGCGATCCACGATCTTCATCAGGTGTTGCAGATCCTTATTCATCTCATCCACCGCCGTGGGATCAACCTCCATCGAACGCAGATACTCTACCCATCCCAGCAGAGAGGATATAGGCGTACCCAACTGATGGGCAGTCTCTTTGGCAAGTCCAATCCATACTCTATTCTGTTCATCCTGCTTGGTGGATTGCAAAGCGATGTAGGTAAAGAGCAGGAAAATCGCAATAATGAGCCACTGTACATATGGAAAGTAGTAGAGTGCTGTCAAGAGCTGAGAACGACCATAGAAGATTATATGGCTATGCCCCGTAGTCCATCTAATACGCACCGTACGAGGGGTATTCTCCTCGGTGAGTTCGTCCAGCTTTTGGCGAAAACGCTCAGGATCCTTCAAAACCTCCTCATCTATACGGTTGCTCATCACCAGATTCAGGTTCTCGTCTGTAATGATAAAGGGGATATTATTCTGCGTACTTACGATATGTGAAATCAGAGGATCAACAAGGTAATTTCCAAAGGCCTCACGACTCACTCGCTCCATCGCCGCCACCCACAACTCCACATCGTGTTGCTCCTTTTGGCGCAATACATCGGCGAGTTTGTTGGTGTAGAACAGCGACACCACAGCCAAAATCAATCCTACCGTCAGGATTGACACACGACTGCGGAACGATATTTTAAAACCCTTGAATTTCATCACTCCCTACCCTCTTTCTCTCTCTGATTAGTTACGAGAAGTATCCTGCTTAAGGAGAATCTCTTGATAACGCTCCTTATCCTTCAACAACTCCACCGCCTTGATTATGGTGCTATCGCCCACAATCTGATGCTCGATTACACCCTCCTGATAGTGGTGACGCAAGACAATATCACTATTGAGCAGATCCTCGATCTCGGCACGATAGGTCCTCAGGTTATCCATCTTCTGATCCTTGAGCTTAGACTCTATCTGCTTAAGATCCTCAGCAAAGTCAGCATCGTAACGCTCCTGCTTCGAGGTCTTCTTCAACATATCCAACGCCAAGCGAGTTTGCGACTCATAAGGCACCTCCTTATCGGCCATAAACTTCACAAAAGCCTCATAATCCTTATCCGAGATTGTAAAACTCTTAGGATCTACACTCTCATTAGGATGACTACGCATATACTCATCGAGGAACTCCTCGATATAACCCAAATTGTAGAGTATCACAGCGAAGGTGCTGATATAGTCGGCATCGACCTTAACATCGGGCATCAGGCCATTGCCGTCATAGACCTTACGCCCAGCACGAGTCTTAAACTCATTAATCAACGAGTCGGGTATATTCTCATTCTTTGAATTTCCCTCATGCTTATAGTTAATACGCTGCACGCAACGCCCCGAAGGGATATAATACTTGGCAGTAGTAAGTTTCACATAAGCATTATAACCAAGCGGTACTATTGTCTGCACCAAACCTTTACCAAACGAACGCTGTCCCATCAACACCGCACGATCCAAATCCTGCAACGCTCCGCAAACAATCTCCGAGGCCGAAGCCGAAGATTCGTCTATCAAAGCCACCAACGGCACATCGCCCAATACAGGCTGTAGCTCGGTAGTAAAGCTCTTCTCGGATTGCTTGGTACGCCCCTTCATCGTGAGCACCTCAGTACCCTTAGGCACAAACATCGAGAGAATCTTCACTGCCTCAGGTACACTACCTCCGCCATTGTCACGATAATCCAAAATCAAACCCTTGATATGCCCTTCGGCACGCATACGCTCCACCGCAGCTCGCATATCATCGTAACATCCGTCCGAAAAATCGACATGACGTATATAGGCTATGCCATCCTCCAAAAACTCGGCATAGGGAACACCTGGAACGGCAATACGCGCACGTGTAATCTCCATCTCCTCGGCCTTACCCGTCATCAGACGCTCAACCTCCAACTTCACTACAGTACCTGGCGTACCCTTGAGTTTTGAAGAGATTTCGGCTGAGGTACATTTGGTCACATCCTCACCATCAATTTTAAGGAATCTGTCACCAATCTTCAACCCTGCCTTATCCGAAGGTGAGCCCTTATATGGTTGGGCAATGACCACACCACTACTATCTCGGCGCATACGGATCGTAGCTCCGATACCACCATATTTACCCGTTGCCTTGAACTCAAAATCGCTCATCTCCTCCTCCGAGAGGTAACTCGTATAGGGATCAAGATTACGCACCATACCCTGCGCGCCATCGCTCATAAGTTGATCGGGATTCACCTCATCGACATACTGCAACGAGATCTCACGCATCATGTTGACCAGAATCTCCATGTTGCGCCCCAATCCAAAATCATCCTTTACGGCCCACACGCCACACGCCACCACCGTAGCGAGCAGCACTGCAAGAGAGATTTTATTTCGTTTCATCCTATCTGTTTTGCATTAACATATCCAGACGATATACCGCCTTGGCAACACCTCGGCGATTACCCGTCAAAACTATCCACTGACCATATTGGCTCACCACGATCTCATCCTCGAAGAGCATAAATGCTCGTTTGAGCAGATTATCGCCACGAAATCTCAACTCATCCTCCGACTCGGCATATAGCTCAAAACCCGACAAAGAGAAGGCCTTAATGATAGACTCTTTATCCTCCACAATATCGCCCTCGACCTTACGAGTCATAAATCCAAAACGAGGATACAAAGCCGACAAGACCACTACGGCAGCCATCAACAACCAACCGCGCTCGCTCTGCAACGTAAGCCAAATACTATCCCACACATTGACATCCATTCCCGCATAAGAGCTCTTGGTTGCCAACCATACCAACCCTACATACAAAACGCAAAAGGCTACAAAGTATTTTACGCACTTGATAATATATCTCATAATCTCAAAATTTATCTCCTTTAACGAAACTTCCGTTCTATCGCCTCGGCCACTCTCGACATTAGCCATGCAGGAGTAGATGTCGCTCCGCAGATGCCCACACTCTGGCACCCCTCAAACCACTCGGCCTGCAACTCACTCTCCTCCTCGATATTGTAGCTACGAGGATTCGCACCACGGCATACATCGAAGAGCACCTTACCGTTGCTCGACTTTTTACCACACACAAAAATCACCACATCGAATCGCTCGGCAAACTCTCTAAGAGCCTTCTCTCGATTAGAAACTCTTCGACAGATAGTATCATTTACAGTGAGCATACTCTCATCCTCTATCAGCTCCTTCATACGCTCGGCCAAATGCCAAAACAGACCAATAGACTGAGTAGTCTGCGAGAGGAAAAATACTGGTGCCGAGAAATTGATCAATCGAAGATCCTCCTCGCGCTCGATAACGATCACCTGATCGTCCACCTGCCCCGTCAGACCGACAACCTCGGCATGACCTCGCTTGCCCAAGATCACAACCTGACCACCCACATTTTTCATCTTCTCATAGGCAGCCACCACCTTATGCTGGAGCTGAGCCACCACAGGACAAGTAGCATCGATGACTCTGATACCCAACTCCTCGGCTCGGCGGAATGTTGTAGGAGGCTCTCCATGCGCTCGGATAAAGAGGTCGCGCCCCGAAAGGCTCTCCATATCTTCATGGTTCACGGTTCTCAAGCCCAACGACTCCAGACGCTGCACCTCCATACGGTTATGCACGATATCGCCCAACGAATATACCTCACCGCCCAATGCCTCCAAAGCACTCTCGGCGCGAGATATGGCTCTCACCACACCAAAACAGAAACCCGAATTTTGATCTATCTCTACGTACATCTCCCCTATCGTGAAATTACCGCTTCATATCGCTCCATAAACCACGCCATCTGCTCCTCAACGCTCATGTGTGAGTTATCCAAAACGATGGCATCCTCAGCCTGACGCAGCGGAGAGATCTCTCGATTCATATCTGCATGGTCGCGCGAGATGACATTCTCCAGAATCTCCTCCAACGTCACATCATCGCCCTTGGCCGTAAGCTCATCGTAACGGCGTTGTGCTCGCACCGCTGGATCGGCTGTCATATAGATCTTGAGTTCGGCATCGGGGAATACCACAGTACCGATATCACGACCATCCATCACCACGCCTCGCTCCTGCCCCATGCGCTGCTGCATAGCCACAAGTTTCTCTCTGACCTGAGCAATGGAGCTGATCTTCGATACGAGGTTGCTAACCTCGATAGAGCGAATCTTCTGCTCTACCTCCACGCCATTTACATAGATGTCGCTGGCTCCGCGCTCGGCGTTGAAGCGGAACGAGATCTCGATCTGAGGCAAAAGCTCCACAACTTTATCCTGCTGCACCTCTCCATCCACGACTGCACCATGCTCCAACGAATAGAGCGTCACGGCTCGATACATTGCCCCTGTATCGATAAAAATATAGCCCAAACGGGCTGCTATAGCTTTAGCAAATGTACTCTTGCCACACGATGAGAAACCATCGATGGCGATAACTATTTTGCGACTCGATTGATTCATTATTTTGGTAAGATATTAATAAATGTCGATAAAATCGTATAGATACCCAACACGCCGATAATCACTCCTGCAACATGATTTATCGTCAGCATATGGCGAGGGCGGAAGCCCTTACGGAAATAGTCGATTGTAAGCGTCAGCATAATCCACCAGAGCAATGCTCCAGCGAAGAATCCCAAGATAGTCATACCGCTACGCACCAGCGAAGCTACATCATCATGCGCCTGCAAACCCACGTTGAACATAGCGAAGAATGCCAAGATATATGGGATCACCACCACAAAATTAGCCAACGTAAAGACAAACATCGAAGAGAAATCTTGCCACACATTGGTCTTACCTGCGCGATTCTTACGGATCTGAGGAACGGGATTTTGGAAGAAGATGCAAACTCCCACTATCACTACAAAGATTCCTCCCGTAACCTGAAGTATCGAGCTATACTCCTCGATACGAGATTGCAACATGGCATAGAAGAAGTAGGCGATAATGGCCATCAACATATCGGCACTCGCAACGCCCACACCCGAAGCCAAACCCGAACGGCGATTCTTGCTCAAAGTGCGCTGGATACACAACACCGCAACCGGGCCCACCGTCACCGATGAAGCCAATCCGACACACAATCCTCTGAGGAATATATCAATGATATCTACAATCATTCTCTCTACAAATTATTTCAATGTGCAAAGTTAGCGATTTAATATGAAATATTAAAGCCCTAAGATCGACAATGGTGCACTATTTGCATAAAGTTAACACTTCGCGCCGAAATAGTCGCTTTTTTAGGAGATTTTAGCGTGTAGGGGTAAAACCTTGTTAAAATTGTTAACAAATTTACGAAAACTTTACCCTTACAAGCTAATAACCAACAAGTAAGATCGTTATTTTTGTATCATCGAAAAAGTAAAATTTAATCTGTTATGGCAGAGATTCAGAAACAGGGCATCGACATCGACCTTAGAGAGGATATTGCCGAGGGTAACTACTCCAATTTGGCAATTATATCTCACTCCACTTCGGAGTTTATCTTAGACTTTGCAACGATTCTTCCAGGCCTGAACAAGGCTAAGGTCAAGAGTCGCATCATCCTTACACCTGAACACGCCAAACGATTGCTCTACTCTCTGCAAGAGAACATCACTCGCTACGAAAGCGACATCGCCCAGATTGAGATTCCGCAGCCACAGCGTGCCGAGGATGCGATCCTCAAGATGGG
>JAFOZN010000101.1 GCA_017391185.1 Alistipes sp.
AAAAGTTAAAATAAAATTATTATGGGCAGTTTCGAAAAAGACTTTTTGACTATACGAACTGATTTGGCTTAGAGATATGGTCTATCGTATTTTGCTCGCCATTAGGCAATTCGTAATATACCTTGACAAAAGCCACATCGCGCAAGAAATCGACATGACCGACCTCTACCTTATTGACCTTATGGCCAAGACGCTGCTCCAAATCGGCAATCATCTCCTCTCTGTGCTCAGGGCCGATGAGGTTGATCTTCTCATAAATCACCAACTTAGCCGAAGTGTGCTTGAGGAAGAGTGCGCCCTCCATAGCCCATATCAACAAGATAACCAAGGCATTCGATACGATCAACTCTACGTAGCTGATATTCAGAGCCAGACCATTGATAACCGATACTGCGATGATGATAAACAGATATGTCATCTCTCTAATTGGCACCGTCTCTGTTCGGTAGCGTATCACACCGAAGATGGCGAAGAGTCCCAGCGTCAGACCGATCTGCAGGTTGACATTCTCCATCAAAAAGATCAGCAAAAACATTGCCGAACCAAAGAGCATATAGGTCAGCACATAATCCTTACGCTGACTCTTGCGGTAGTAGCAGTAGCGTACTATAATCCATGAAACCAAGAGGTTGAAGGCAAAGCGCATGAGCAGGTGTAGCAAGCTCTGCGTGTCGCACAAAGGCACGCCCAAAAAACTGATCTGGTTGGTTATTTCGTAACCAAACTCTTCGGCAATCGAAGGATCAAACTCCAAAAAATCTTCTTGAAACATCGTTTATAAATTTTGTTGTGTGTTAATAATCTTCTTTATCATACGTATCTTACGCTTAAAGCGGTTGGCCTTGACCGTAGGGTTGGAGAGTGCCGTACCCAAGCAGTATTTACTGATCTTAAACTTCTGCACTCTCAGATCGAGCAGAATCTGCTTCATAGGCGAGTAGCAGAGTCCATCTTGCTTGAGCTCCACGATGACCAGATCCTCTATACCCGTAGGCTCTCCGTGTTCTGCACGGATGTTAGTAAAACGCAGATTCAGGTCTATGGTCAATCGCTCGGTGTGGGCATGATTTACCAGCGTGATACGTTCAAATTCGGTGGTTAGCGCAGGCGAAAGACGCTCTACGGCGTAGTTGGCACGCTCGCCGAGGAATGCTTTTGCCTCCTCATGTGCCGTTACGGTGTAGAAATTCTCCTGCGGGATTTTGATACGCTTCTTCTTGGTGCGACCACGGTTGGTCTTGTTCTTCACCTCGATGAAGGTAATGCCAGACTCTACATAGGTACGCGTACGCACCTTCTGGCGGGTGAGCTTCTGATTGTGATGCACCACATACATCTCCAGATCCTCGGTATCGTAATAGAGGGTGGAGTATCGGCATGCACGCACATCACCTATGATCTGCACCGAGTAGTCATTGACGGCGCGGCGCAGAAGCTCCATGCAGGTGCCAAAACTCATCACATATTTGGTATCGACACGATTCATCAACTTAATGGATGACATCTCATCGAGGGTGATGGTCGGCATCTGCTGCCATACGGGGAGAGTATTTAGTTGCTCATAGGTCATTTTCCGATAGGCTTTAGGGTTTATGCTCTAAAGTTAGGGGATGGGAATGAAATCGTGACTTAAGCCTCATCAAGGATTCTCGTCAAAGACATACTCGAAGATCTTGATCGAGTAGAGCTTACCGTTGGGCAGATAGTTATACTGCTTATGTTTGGTACCATCATCGTTGTACTCATACTTGCGGATTCGCTCAGGCTTGTTGCGGTCGTTGTAGATCACCTCCTTGATGACCATATCTGTCACAGGATCATACTCACAAGTCTCACGCCTAATCTGGCCGAATTGGTTATACTCGATCTCCTCGATCTTACGTCCCTTCTCGTCATATACTGTAATGTGGTCCAACCAACGGCTCTTCTTGCTGGCATCGGTGTTCCACTCCTTGACGGTGAGGTTCTTACGCTTGGCGCGTTTGGCCAATGTTTCGGGGCTGATTGCTTGTGCCATAAGGCCTTGAGCGAAGAAAATAGCTGCAACTACAAGCAGTAGTTTTTTCATAATGAATAGTTTTAAGTTTGTTTAGGTTTTATGCGTTTTCATCTTTAGGCCTCTGTTTTGCCTAAAGTGTGTCTTACAAAAATAACATTTGTAATTTAAAATACAAAATATTGGTGCAGATTTTTGCAGGCGAACCTTGGGGTTTATGGTTGTTGAAAAAAAGGAGAAATACAAAAGGGTGCCAACAAAATTTTGTCAGCACCCTCTCTTTTCAACCTTATTATTCTTCTATGAGAAGACGAAAATTATAGAATAGGAATAGCGAGTCCTATCTGAATCACATGGGCATATTGGTTAAACGTAACGCCCTGAGGATTAACCGTATGATCACCGTTTAGGTGTGGCTGCACACCACGCACATTGAGCTGATAGCCGACAAAGAAGTCGGTGCGCACACTCTTCTTAACCAAAAGGCGCATACCACCTCCTGCTCCGACCATATAACCCACAGGCTTGCTCTTGTCGGTGAAGTAGAACTGAGGACCTCCATCCAAGTAGTTGAAAAAACGTGTGCGTTTCTGTTTAATAGCAGGGCCATAGTAATACTTCAACGAAGCGTAGAGTGGCACAGCATTGGTACCAGCCTGAATCAGCACTCCAGACTCGATTCCCGCATGGAAATTCTCCGTAACACGGAAACCTCCACCCAAGAGTACGCTCACTCCGTCAAACTGCATATTCTCATCATAGGCCACATCATAGCCGTGATCCTTATACTTGATATGGTTTTGGAAACCCAAACCCATGTTGAAACTTCCACCCAACGTGAGATATACCTTACGCTTAGGCTCCATCTCGTAATCACGTACCTCCTTGGTCTTCTTAAACTTTGGAACATAGTATTTCTGAGCCGAAGCCGTAGCAACGCCCAAAGATACCATAACCAACAACAGCAATAATTTTTTCATCTACAAAATTTATTTAGCCTTACCTTGCCCTCCCCAATCAAAAACTTCGGGCGCAAAGATAACGCTCAAAACGCTCTATTTATTTTATTCCGCGTACATTTTTCTCCCACGCCCAAGCCGAACGCAGTGTATCATCCAACGAACGCTCAGCCTTCCAGCCCAACTCCTCGTTGGCGAGTGTAGTATCAGCCCAGATAGCTACCACATCACCCGGACGGCGTGGAGCGATCTTATAGTTGAGCTTAAGCTCGTTTACCTTCTCGAATGAGTTTACCAACTCCAATACCGATACACCGTTACCTGTACCTACGTTGAAGATCTCATACTTGGTCTTGTTCTTATCCTCGATCATGCGAGTGATAGCCACTACGTGAGCCTTAGCCAAATCCACTACATCGATATAGTCGCGCAAGCATGATCCGTCTGGAGTGTCATAGTCATCACCAAATACGCTCAAGCACTCTCTTACACCAGCAGCAGTCTGAGTGATAAATGGCACCAAGTTCTGAGGTACACCACGTGGCAACTCGCCGATAAGAGCCGATGGGTGAGCGCCGATAGGGTTGAAGTAGCGCAAAGCGATACCCTTCAAACCATCGTAAGCATTCACCGAGTCACGCAAGATATCCTCGCACATCTGCTTGGTATTACCATAAGCCGATGTGGCTGGCTTGCGAGGTGTAAGCTCCGTAACAGGCAACTCGTCTGCCTCGCCATATACGGTAGCAGAAGAAGAGAATACGATATTAGGACGGTTGAACTCACGCATGAGGTTCACTACGTTCATAAACGATACCAAGTTGTTGCCGTAATACTTCATAGGGTCTGTAACAGACTCACCCACAGCCTTATATGCTGCAAAGTGGATTACAGAGTTGAAGTTATACTGCTCGAAAACCTTACGGAAGGCAGCCTCGTCACAGCAATCTACATTCACAAAAGGAACATCCACACCTGTGATCTTACGAACACCCTCCACGCCACTCATATCTGAGTTAGAAAGGTTGTCGGCAACGACAACATCATAACCTGCGTTGATTAGCTCAACGGCGGTGTGAGAACCGATATAACCGGCACCACCCGATACCAATACCATCTCTTTCATATTCTTAGTTTTATTAGATTTTGCAAAGATACATATTAATAATTCAAAATTCAAAATTACGCCGAGTGAATCGTTGTTTCTCCCTCATGGCTCGGTATGAGGGTACAAACACTCTCTGCTCTTTCAACTTTCATCTCTCCTCTTTCATCTTGAATTAAAACTTAAGTTTTATCTCTGGATTCTTCTCTCCCTCTACCCACATATTCAGTACGGTGAATCTCAACTCGCCCGCCTTATTAACTGTCACCTTGCGAGTTGTGAAGGCTGGGAACTCGACCATATTACCCTTGCCAAAACGTAGATAGTAGTCAAACGAAGTGTTGTTTGTCATCCACATAGTAGTTGTGCCGTTGGCGTTTTTGCTCAGGATCTCAAACTTTACAGATGCTACGAAAAAGTCCTTCAACAACTGCTCGTCACCAGCCAGAGCGCCAAACGAATAGGCTATGCTGCGGCGAGCCTTCAAAGCCTCTTTCAACGACTTGAGCGACTTGTCGGGAGCCAAAATCAACGTCATATTACGCAAGTGGCCACCCGCAGCGTAGCTCAATGCAGTGGAGTTGTGGATGTCGGTGTTGGAAGAGATAAAGAGTCCCAACTCCTTGGCACGTGTGGCAACCTTTGGATAGAACTCTGAGCCATTCATAACCTCCACACCGTCAATAAGTTTCTCACCATATACCTTCTTCTCAAACTCAGGCATATCCAACGATTTGCGTCTCCAACCTGGATGGTTGTGCATGATCAAAGCTCCCTGCTTGCGGGCATTTTTGATAGACTCCATAGGGTCCTCGGCATGGATGGTATTGTTGTCCGATGTGAAGAGCGCATTGTAGTGGCCGATGGTCTCTGGCGTACGAGTGATCTCCACTCCAGGGATAATTGTGATGCCATAGGCCACAGCCTCCTTCTTCGAGAGCTCGACTGGCAGATTCAGATCGCTCACTACGCCCTTATGCTCCTGCTTGGTCTTATCCGAGATCTCTGCACGCAGGAATTGCATATATGGCTTCTCCATAGAGCGGTACTCGATATGCTCCGTCACGGCCATTACATCCAAACCATCTAACCACGCCTCGCGGACGCGATATTTTGGGGTGCAGTCGCCATCCGAAAATATAGAATGAGTGTGCAAATCAGCCTTATAGACATTGTAGCCATTGACCTTAGGGAGGATGATCTCACGGCGCTGAGGTTCATGGCGCAAGGTGTGGCGTATCATATCCACGTTTGTAGCATCCTGATAATAGATTTGGGCAGAGGCAGGCACGCCAAATGCTATGGCAGCCGCCAGAATAAGTAGTTTTTTCATGATATTTTATTGTTTATTGGTTTTGCTCTAACAAATATACGCATATTAATTCAAAATTAAAAAAAGGTGCTAACCTTTTTCGGTCAGCACCTTTAAATACTTTGTATGGTAACTTCTTAGAAGCCCTTGCCGATAGCGAGGAAGTCCTCAGCCTTAAGAGCTGCACCACCGATAAGACCACCGTCAACATCCTCCTTAGCGAAGATCTCAGCAGCGTTTGAAGGCTTGCAAGAACCACCATAAAGGATTGGGCACTCAGCAGCAGCTGCACCAAACTTAGAAGCCAATACCTCGCGAATGTATGCGTGGATCTCCTGAGCCTGCTCTGCAGTAGCTGTCTCGCCTGTACCAATAGCCCATACTGGCTCGTAAGCGATTACCAAATCCTTGAACTGCTCCTCTGTGAGGTTGAATACTACCTCCTCGATCTGAGCCTTGCAAACATCGAAGTGCTTGCCTGCCTTACGCTCCTCCAAGCTCTCACCTACACAGTAGATAGGCTTAAGTCCGTTAGCGTAAGCCTGAACCATCTTCTTGTTGAGAGTCTCAGAAGTCTCACCATAGTACTGGCGGCGCTCAGAGTGACCCAAGATAACGTACTGGCAACCGAGAGCTGCGATCATTGAAGCTGCGATCTCACCTGTGTAAGCACCCTTAGCCTCAGTAGCGCAATCCTGTGCACCTACTGCGATGTCAGAACCCTTAACAGCCTCTACAACCTGTGAGAGGTGTGTGAATGGAGGGCATACGATAAAGTTAACGCATGAGCAAACCTCACCGCGACCTGCTACTACGCCCTTAGCCAACTCAACGCCCTCAGCTGGGAGGGTGTTCATCTTCCAGTTACCTGCTACAATCTTCTTTCTCATTTTCTTTAAGTTTTTATTGTTAATTATGAAATTTAAAACCTTACTCCTTCTGGCCATCAATCCAAGCCTTCACCTCGGCTGTAGCCAAGCCCAACTTGTTCTTCTT
>JAFOZN010000102.1 GCA_017391185.1 Alistipes sp.
AGGATTCGAAGATGATAATGTATATGGCTGGTAAGATTAAAGTTGAAGAGTAAGCACGTAGGCGAGACTTGGAACAAACATAAAGAAAAGATGCATAAAGTACACTTTATGCATCTTTTCATTTGTTAGCAATACAACATCGCCCGCAGGAATCTCGCAGAGGAGAGTATCAGCATTGGCCCAAGTCCTAAGTAAAAGGAGGCGGTAAATTCCAATGGGATGGCGTGGATATTTCTTAGAACTAAGCCTAACGCCATCATAAAGGATAACAATATCCATCCTTGCATAGGGAAGGTGTGATGAAGCGAGAGTTTCTTGGATAAGGTTGCTATTCGCTTGATATATCCTCCAGCAACCTTGTCGAATATAAAGTAAAACAACGTAATGACGCTCACCGTCACAAGGAGACACCACCACAATTGCTGATCTGGCAATTTGGTGTATGCAACCACACCTTTTATGGTTACCAAAATTCCTGGGATTCCCCATATAAGCGATGCTAACAAGTATAGGTGTCTTCTTTTAATAACCATGCCTGAGTCTGTTGTAATTTGTACTTACGCAGCTCTGCGTGAGTAGATAAATTATCTATCCAGAACAAATATAGCAAAAAATATCATTCTATCAAACCCAAGATAAGCGGTGTCATATTCTACGGCGACTAAGATACGTTTGCTATTCTTAAGTGAGAGACCTATCCATATACAGAGTGCCACCAAAAGACTCAGCGAGTTTTGGTGGCACTCCATAGCGTGATACGATGGGGCTTCGCTACTTAGATACGGGCTTGATAGTGATTACTCTATCGTATGGAGCAGGCTTGATGCGATATTCATCCAATACATATACACAAGTACAACCTACGCCTGTTGTCGCATAGTCAAGGTTAAGCGTATAACGATCCTGCTGAGGTTGCAACTGATATGTAAATTGGCTCTTGGTCAGATTGTCGGTAGAGAACTCATATGCGTTGAAATTGAAATGCTCGTTCATCGCGATCTGTACTCCCATACCATCCTTATTCTTCAACTCAATATAACGTGTATCTGTGCGCAACGCATGATCCTGTGGCATAAGATATGGCTCATACATCTGAGCTACACTTCGTGACCAAATGCCGATAGGATAACCAGTTTTACGATCGGGATAGTTCTCCTCAGGGCCACGGCCGTACCATGTGATTTGATCAAACTCATTTGCTACCGATGTGGTAAATCCAATGCGTGGAAGCATCTCAGGTAACTTGCCTTGAGGGCTCATGTGGTTGTGAATCTTCACCGTACCATCATCATAGAAGCTATATGTATAGTCGATAGTGAAGCCAGCCAGCTGAATACCCTGAATATAAAGATCCAACTTTCCGTAAGAGGAAGCTCCAACCTGAACGAGCTGACGCACGAATACCGTAGTCTCATTCTCGTTATGAGTCAAGCGAATCTCCGAAGGACGGATACGCAACTGAGTCAATCCATGAGAATAGAATAGGGTAGAGACCATATTGCCATACCCATCGGAATATCCACCATTCACGCGGAAGGCGTTCCACGAATCAAACTCATTGGCAAGAGGTGCTCGCCACAGATTAAACGAGATAGGGTTCTTAAGCATAGCCTTTCCGCCAACCTCGATCTGAGCCAAATTACCAGTTTGCTTCTCTATCATATAGCTGAAATTCTCGCCACTGATAGTGATTTGCTTATCATTCTCCTCAGCTTTAAGTTTCTGAGCCGAGAGCTTTACTATTGGGGCAGGCAAGTTCCAATCTGTTAGCTCCA
>JAFOZN010000103.1 GCA_017391185.1 Alistipes sp.
GTACGCAATAGAGGCGGAGTACGTAGGCGGTTCGGAAACCAAGGATTTGGCTATACTCAGAATAAAAGATAGCGAAATACTGAAAAACAGCAGCGCAAGAGAGGTCAAAATTGCAAATTCGGATTTTTTTAGCATCCCGCTTTTTTCAAGCGGAAAGTGGTGCAAAGATAAAACCTTTTTCTTAAACCACCAAATCTTTTTAGAACTTTTTGCAATTTTTTTTCGTTTCCCGCAGCAGCGCTGCCCGTGTTTCCCGTTTTGCGAGTGCAAATATCTGACTTATTTTCCCATTTTCCAAATCTTTTAACAACTATTTTTTATACCAAAATCACCATAAAACACCCAACCATCTGATTACCCATTATTTACATTATTAAAGAATTTTAATTATTAACATTCGCTTAACATTGAAATTTCCAATCACTCAGAATATACAAACATATACTATAGTATATATAAATATAGGTATATGAAAAGTAGCGATATCGACAAAATTATAACTTTGGAGTAAATATATTTTATTATCTTTGTCTAAGGATTATACAACAGGAGCCCGATGAAGAAAATTGCTTATATAATTTTGACAATACTGCTTTATAGTATTAATGTTTCTGCAAAGCAAAGATTATCAACTCTGGATTTAAGTAGCTCTTTGCAGAGACATAACACCCCCACAATTGACAAATCCACAACCATTCAGGATGCCATTATTGCAGCCGAGAGCTTAAACAGCAATGACTGGCAAAAAATTAGCCAAAAATTGGAGTGTTTACCCAAGATCAATCACCTTGAGATGAGACAAAGCAACAAAGATTGGCTCATCGATGCAAGTGATTATAAAGCAGAAGTCTATGCTGGAATAGATGGAAAAACGATAATTATCTCCAACGGCCTTACAGCACGAGTTTTCCGCCTCACGCCCAATCTGGCAACAATAGATATCATCAATCAGATGGATGGTAATGGGATGTTGCGAGCAGTAAGTGGCGAGGGAGAACTCGTCATAAACGGCACAACTTGGCACTTGGGAGGACTGGATGGACAGCCAGAGAGAGGTTACTTGAAAGAGGAGTGGATCGACAACATGGTGGCTAAGAATAAATCCTTCATATTAAAGGATTTTGAGATTAGCGACTCCATCGAAACTCTACAATGGGCCCGCAAAAGATGGGCTCTCAACAAAGAAAACCCTACGGGTAAATCACTTATCTTCACGCTTCAAGGTGTAGATGAGGTAAAAGAGCTAACCGTAAAACTCCACTATGACATTTACGACCATATACCTGTGATTCGTAAATGGATGGAGATCTTCAACAACGGCGATAAGCCCCAAAACCTCGACTCATTCAAGCTTGAAAAATTATTTTTCACCGAGCCCGAATCGCCCGTTGATGGTGATCCCAATACATTTCTGTTACCCAACATTCACATCGAGAGTGACTACCACGCTAAAAGTGCTTTTACCGAGCGCGACACCGATTGCATAGAGCATTGGGTTGAAGATAAGGAGTACACATCACAGACCAACTATCCTCTGCAAACTCGATGTACGATGGAGGCAACTTATGAGATCGGGCCTGATTACAGTATAACCAAAGAGCGACCTTTCACCTCATATAAGGTATATGAGATGCCAATGGACTCATACGACCGTGAGCGAAAAGGCCTATTCAAACGCCACTTCTATAAGACCATCGCCCCTTGGACTACTGAAAACCCTATATTTATGCACCTCGTATCCACCGACCCTGAGGTTGTAAAACGGGCCGTAGATCAGTGTCAAGAGTGTGGTTACGAAATGATTATCCTAAGCTTCGGATCTGGCTTGAATATAGAAGATATATCTGAGGAGAATATCGCAAGATTCAAAGCTTTGGTTGATTACGCCCACTCAAAGGGGATAGAGATGGGATGTTACTCTCTGCTTGCGAGTCGCTGGATAAGTGACGAAGTGGATTGCATCAATCCCGAAACAGGCAAACGTGGGGGTATGCGATATGGTAGTGCGCCATGTTTGTGCAGTGATTGGGGAGAAGAATATCTCAATAAGATAAAGACTTTTATCGAGCGTACAGGAATGTCATGCTTTGAGCACGATGGATCATACGCTGGCGATGTATGCGCCTCAACTACCCACACTCACCACAAGGGGCTAAACGACTCACATTGGAATCAATTCCAGCGAATTACGGAGCTATATAATTGGATGTGTGCAAATGGAGTATATATCAATGTACCTGATTTCTATCTACTTAACGGATCGACAAAGGTAGCTATAGGATATCGTGAGGTCAATTGGTCCCTACCACGTGAGCGACAAATTATTCACACACGACAGCTCAACTACAAATGTACTTGGGAGAGAGTTCCATCGTCACTATGGAGTTTCGTACCTCTCACTCAATATCATGGAGGTGGTGCTGCAGCAACGCTTGAGCCTTTGAAGGATCATCTCTATGAGTATAAAACCCTGATGTTCCAAAACTATGGAGCAGGAGTACAAGCTTGCTACCGTGGGCCTCGCCTATATGACACTGAGGAGACAAAACAGGTCGTACAAGAGATTATAGGATGGTACAAGAAATATCGCGAGATACTAAATAGCGACATAATTCACCTGCGCCAACCAGACGCCCGCGACTGGGATGGCATTATGCACGTAAACCCACAACTTGAGCAGAAAGGATTAGCTCTGTTCTTCAATCCAACCGATGAAGAGATTACACGCACAATTAAATTACCTCTTTATTATACAGGTTTGGATAAAAAAGCGTATATTTGCGAACATGGAAATAGGTCGAAAGTTTACAAACTAAATAGAGACTACACTGTTGATTTAAAGATCAACATACCTGCAAACGGATATACTTGGTATGTAATAGAATAATAAGCGAATAGTAAAAAGAATATGATAAACAACAATAACACCTCACACCCCGAATGGAGCTATTCGGCGGTACTATACGAAATGAATGTAAGACAGCTCACCGCAGAGGGAACACTTCGAGCTGCAGAGAAGAAGTTAGAAGGATTGCGAGATTTAGGTATTGATGCCATATGGCTTATGCCGATCTACCCTATCGGCATAGAAGGCCGTAAGGGTGAATTGGGCTCATACTACTCAATAAAGGATTACTGTGCTGTGAATCCAGAGTTTGGCGAGATGGCCGACTTGGATTCATTTGTAGATAAAGCGCACTCGCTCGGCATGAAGGTAATACTTGATTGGGTGGCTAACCATACGGCTCGTGATGCCAAATGGCTAAAGACAAAACCTGCCGATTGGTATGAGCGTGAAGCCGATGGTACGGCAAAGGTGCCTTGGGATTGGACCGATACAGCGAAACTCAACTACGCCAACCGAGATGTGTGGCGAGGAGAGATCGAGTCGATGAGATTCTGGATAGAAAAGCACAATATAGATGGATTCCGTTGTGATATGGCCATGCTTGTGCCGATTGAATTTTGGCAAGAGGCGCACAAAGTATTACACGCCATAAAGCCCGATGTTTTTATGTTAGCCGAGGCTGAGGAATTAAATCTATTCGACCATGCATTTGATATGGGATACGCTTGGGAGATACACCACATGATGTGCGACATAGCCAAAGGCGAGCGCAGAGTTTGGGATCTACGCAATACGTTGTATGCCGACAGAGAGCGTTATCCCCGCTCGGCGATGCGTATGATGTTCACCTCTAACCATGACGAGAATTCATGGAGTGGTAGCGAACAGAGCAGATTTGGCCAAGCATTGGAGGTGATGACTGCCTTGACATTCCTTTGGGAGGCATCAATGCCCCTTCTATACACAGGTCAAGAGATGGGCTATGACCATAGTTTCCTCTTCTTCGACAAGGATGCCATACCTGAAGAGTACCAAAAGAGGGAGTATAGCGAGATGTATCGCAAGCTAATCGCTCTGAAACACTCTCAATCGGCATTGCAGGCAGGCGAGCGTGGCGGACGAATCATAGAGATAGAAAACAATGCCAAAGATTGTCTGATGACATTTGTAAGAGAGACAGATGATAGCCGAGTGGTGGCGATACTCAATCTCTCACCATATACAATTCATGCAAATTACAACAATGGTATATACGCAGGTACATACACTGATGCAATGACTGGCGAGGAGGTACTCCTACCCGTACATTTGGAACAAGATATCAAACCTTGGGGATATACAATATTATATAAGTAATACGTTAAAAAGCGTATGAGAAGATTTATAATCATAACGCTACTGCTCATTTGCTCGCTTGGTGCAGTTGCCAAAGAGTATAGCATAAAGGAGATTCCCCACGTACAGGTAGAGAATCGCTACCGCTTCACGTCCAATCCAGACGGGATTCTGAGTGATGATGCCGTACAAAAAATCGACCAACTATGCTACGATCTGCGTCACAAAGCCATAGCTCAGGTGGCAGTAGTAGCGGTAAAGGAGATTGAGGGTGATGACGTTTTCGACTTCGCATACGAGCTCTTCTCCGAGTGGGGCGTGGGCAACAAGAGCGACAATGGAATAGGAATTCTCCTGGTCGAGGAGCTACGAGAGATACGTTTTGTAACGGGTTATGGCGTAGAGGGAGTGCTCACAGATGCGCTCTGCAAGCGAATACAGACCAAATACATGCTGCCCCACTTCCGCAAGGGTGATTACAGCGCAGGTATGGTGGCTGGCATGGAGGCGATATGCTCCCTACTCAACGGAAGCGAGCTTGATATGGGTGGAAATGATGATTATCAGGAGGATGAGACGGCCGAGATTACGGCAATACTGATATTCATGTTGCTCATCTGTATAGGTGTGCCAACACTGCTCGTATTCATTGATCGCCAATCACGCAAATGCCCTAACTGCAAACAAATCGCGCTAAAGAAAGAATCAGCCCGAATTATACATCGTGCAATGGGCATCAGAACCTACGAAGACACCTACGTATGCTCAAAATGCGGAGCTATCGTAAAACGCAAACGCAACGACTATGACTCCACCCACACCAACCACCGAGGCGGTGGCCCAATAATCATGGGTGGCGGATTTGGCCGAGGTATGGGCGGTGGTTCATTCGGAAGTGGAAGTTTTGGTGGCGGATTTGGTGGCGGCAGCTTCGGCGGAGGCGGAGCTGGATCACGCTGGTAAGAGATTAAAAGAATAAAACAAAAGAGATAAGATTATGAAAAAGATGATTTTGGTGGCTATCGTAGCCATATTTTCACTCACATCATGCTCTACATACAACGGCATGGTAGAGAAAGAGGAGGCAGTAAGAAGTGCATGGGCAAATGTTGAGACTCAGTATCAACGCCGCGCAGATTTGATTCCCAACTTGGTATCAACCGTAAAGGGTTATGCCAAGCACGAGGAGTCAACCCTACAGGCTGTGGTGGATGCTCGCTCTAAGGCGACATCTATCAATATCACAGCCGAGGAGCTCAACGAAGAGACTTTGGCTTCATACCAGAAGGCTCAGGCTGGGGTAACATCGGCTTTGGGCAGACTCATTGCCGTATCAGAGAACTATCCAGACCTAAAGGCTAATCAAAATTTCTTAGAGTTGCAAGCTCAGTTAGAGGGCACGGAGAATCGCATCACCGTAGCACGCAAGCAGTTTAACGACACGACACAGGACTACAACGTATCGGTACGCAAATTCCCTGCAAACCTTGTTGCTATGATCTTCGGGTTTGATCAAAAGCCATACTTCGAGGCAGACGAGACGGCTGCTACAGCTCCTAAAGTTGAGTTTTAGAGAATAGTGTTTAAGGAACAACCACGCGCCAATGATGAAAAGATTATATCCCATATTATTTGCCCTGCTTTTGACCACAACACACTGCTTCGCCCAAAAACAGAAGAGAGCAGAGCGAGATCTCTACCCCGACACTTGGGTTGCAACAGATGCCATCGGACGCACTATGCCAACGCATGAGCAGACTGGAGACAAGAAGAGCGACAAAAGGCGTGTGGTAGGAATGTTCTATATCACATGGCATACGCAGGATCTACACAACCAGCCTTCGCCATACACAGGCGACATTACGCAAATATTGTTAAAAGATCCTAAGGCTCGCAAAGATACCAATCACCCTGCTTGGAAAAACGTATGGTATCACTACGCAGAGCCAGAGATGGGATATTTCCTGAGCCAAGATGAGTGGGTGGTGCGCAAAGATCTCTCTATGCTCGCAGATGCGGGTGTAGATGTCTTGATTATGGATGTCACCAATGCCGTACGCTATTGGGATGAGTGGGAGGTGGTCTTCAGCACCATGCAGAAGATGAAGGCCGAAGGCAATATCGTGCCTAAATTTTGTTTCTGGGCATTCAATGGACCTGTGATTACAGTTGTTCAAGAGCTTTTCAACCGAATTTATAAGGAGAATAAATACGCAGACCTATGGTTCTATTGGGATGAGAAACCACTCCTGCTCTACAACAAAAATCCTCGCTACAATGCCAGCGGTGGTTGGGTAGAGAATCCAAATCCTAACTATTATGAGGCTGCGGTAAATGATCCAAACGATCCAAATTACAACAATCCCGACTATACCCAAAAGAGCCTCACTGATTATACCAACGAGGTTAAGGAGTTTTTCACTCTTCGCAATATGTGGTGGGGCTACTATGAGTGGGATGGCAAGCGTTTTATCGGCACGGAAGACAACTGGAGCTTCGGATATAGTTTGGCAGATGAGCATATCAAGAATATGTCACCCAAAGAGTTGCTCTCAACGCACAACGGTAAGCCAGAGCAGGGTGCAGTAACTCCAGCACAGCACCCCGTGACAATGACCGAGAACCCTATGGGTGTGGGTAAGTCATGGACACGCAAATATGGCGAGCCTCAGCTCAACGAATACGATATGCCCGAAGTGGGTTATATCCCCTACCTCAATGCCGTCAAGCCTAACCCCGTACTCTATGGAGCCTACTTCCAAGAGAGTTGGGACTACGCATTGGAAGGTGATCCCGAATTCCTATACATCAACGATTGGAATGAGTGGACCGCAATGAAATTCAATACAGAAGGCGAAACATCATGGTTGGGGCGTATAAATCCATTCATGTTCGTAGATCAATACAATATGGAGTTCAACCGAGGTATCCAACCTATGAAGGGTGGATACTCAGACAACTACTATATGCAGATGGCGCAAAACATTCGCCGCTACAAAGGTACGCGCCCGATACCAGAACACACTGGTTATACAGAAGTAAAGATTGATGGACGTTTTGGTGATTGGAAGCACAACACGATAGAATACCGTGACACACAAGGCGACACATTCCACCGCGATGCAAAGGGTTACGCTGGCCTGCACTACACCAACTCATCGGGACGAAACGATATAATCACCTCAAAGGTAGCCGTTGGCAA
Organism: Alistipes sp.; assembly: GCA_017391185.1. Classification (GTDB taxonomy): domain Bacteria; phylum Bacteroidota; class Bacteroidia; order Bacteroidales; family Rikenellaceae; genus Alistipes. The sequence goes on from JAFOZN010000103.1 coordinate 7,386, forward strand.
AAAGAATATATCATTCTACGTAGAGTGCGCCCAAAAGCTCACACCACACGCTGATCAGAATTGGATGATGCTCCTGCTTGATGCAGACAACGAATCTTCAACAGGTTGGCATGGTTACGATTACATTATCAACAAGAGCGTAAAGAGCGACCGCATAACTACTTTGATGCGCTTCGACAGAGAGACAAATGAATGGGTGGAGGAAGCAGACGTTGCGATGCGATATACTGATAACTTCATGGAACTTACCATACCACGCAAAGCCTTGAATCTCTCGGAGCAGGAATTCACCCTCGATTTTAAGTGGACAGATAATCCAGCGGAGCTAAAAGATCCGATTTCACTATGTCTGGATGGAGATACCGCACCTAATCGCAGATTCAACTATCGACTAATTTGGAATAAAGAGTAAACACGATGGATAAGATTCGTTTTGGTGTAGTCGGCACCAATTTCATCACCGACTGGGTTATAGCTGGAGCAAGAGAAGATTCTCGTTTTGAGTTGAGTGCAGTATGTTCTCGCACAGAGGAGCGTGCCAAGGAGTACGCCACAAAGCACAACATCCCACACATCTTCACCTCGCTTGAGGAGATGGTGGCAAGCGACAAGGTCGATGCCATATACATCGCTTCACCCAACTATATGCACGCCAAGCAGAGTATCCTGGCAATGAGCCATGGCAAACACGTTCTTTGCGAAAAGCCCATGGCATCCAACGCCAAAGAGGTACGTCAGATGATCGAGGCTTCGAATCGTTATGGCGTGGCTCTAATGGAGGCGATGAAGAGTACCCTTAGTCCAAATTTTATAGCCGTAAGGGATAATCTGGAGCGCATCGGTAAGCCAAGACGTTACTTCGCCTCATTCTGCCAATACTCCTCGCGTTATGATAAATTCAAGGAGGGTATCGTACTCAACGCCTTCAAGCCTGAGCTATCGAACGGTGCGATGATGGACATCGGTGTATATACTATATATCCTTTGGTGACACTCTTCGGTAAGCCAAACTCTATCAGCGCACAAGGCATTGTCCTCTCAAGTGGAGCGGATGGACAAGGAGCAGTAAACATGGAGTATGACGGCATGAACGCTACGGTGCTCTACTCCAAGATTGCCAATTCGCATCTGCCCGCTGAGATTGAGGGCGAGGAGGGTAATATCCTCATAGACAAGATACAGACCCCCACCACAGTAAGGTTTATTCCGCGTTCTGCGCCTGCTTCGGGCAAAGAGGTGTGCTCAGACGGAGAGCGTCTCAGCGAAGAAGATACTCACAACGAATACTACTACGAGATAAAGGAGTTTATAGATATTATACTCGATGGCCGCACCGAATCGGAAATAAACAGCCACGAGACTTCACTCACAACAATCGAGATCATAGATGAGGTGCGCCGTCAGTTAGGGGTAAAGTATCCTGCTGACGAGCAGTAGAGACATCAGTACTCGGTATATTCAGCCGCACGGTTTTTCGTAAGCTGTGCGGCTATTATATTATCCAACGAGAAACGCCCCGCACCCATCACAAACAACAAGATAAACATCACCATATAGATAAAAGCCAACTCCTTAGAAGCAAAAGGCTGAGAGTGATGGATAATGAAAAACGCCACGATCATGGTAAAGATAAGCGGGATTAAAGCCATGCGGTAAAATGCTCCGAAGATCACCCCCACCGAACA
>JAFOZN010000104.1 GCA_017391185.1 Alistipes sp.
ATACGTGCTAATTTCTGGGGAGGTAATGGTAACGTCTGGGTGTACCTCGACAATATCAAGGTTCAGATTGCCAAGTAGGTAAATGATTAAAAACAGGAAATTAGAAGCAAATAATAGAAAAAAATACAACAAATGAAAGAGATGTTTAAAAGAACAATCCTATTCGCATTAGCCCTTGTGGGGTTGATGGGATGTAATGACGACATGGCGACAGACGGACTGCCAAGCCAAGAGGGTTATCTCACCTTTTCGGTAGCAACTACCGATGATGTGGAGATGGTCACCACTCGTGCAGGAAGTAAAACTCCGATTGCAACAGCTGCAGGAAAGGGTTATATAGCACCAATGGCGAGTGATTTCCAGATCGAGGTAAGAACCGACAAAGATGAAGACGGAAAAGCAGATACAGGTGATGACGCCAAACAACTCATCTACTCAGGTAAGCTCAGCGGTTGGAATGTAGCAACAAAACTCAAGCAGGGCTACTATGTAGTTACAGCATCGTATGGCTCTAATGCAGTAGGATTCAATAGTCCAGTTTTTAAGGGAGAACCTGTGCAATTTACTATCGTGGGTGGTGAGACAACTGCGGTGAAGATTCCTGTAGAGTTAGAGAACGCAATTGTCCGTATCGAGTTTACTGATATGTTCAAGAAATACTACTCATTCGATAAGCTGACTTTGACTCAAGGCGGAAGCACTATCGATTTCTCTCCAACTGAGACTCGCGGCGCATTTGTCGAGGCTACTGCATTCACTCTATCGGGTACTTTCACTGCGCAGAGCGGAGCAGAGAAGTCATTCAGCAAAGAATATCAAGCACGAATGACTACATGCCATCGTATTGAGTTTGATGCGTCAAACATTGGTGGAAATACTATCGATATTACATTCGATGACACGCCATCAGAGACTATAGAGTTTGATACTGAGCTTAACGAGCAGCCAAGTGGGAACTAAGAGTTAAGAGAAAATAAAAACATAGAAGATATATGAAAAAGTTATTAGCATTATTACTCGTCGTTTCGGGTTTGATGGTTTCATGTTCCGATGATTTCCAATACAATAACGAGGGAAATACACCTGAGGTAAATTTGGGTCTGCCTGAGGGATATGGCATGCTTTCGTTTGGCGAGATGCAGATTTCGATTGACGAGTCGGAGGCGTTGGTACGTTCAACAGAGTTGCCTGAGGTCGATGGAAATTATGTAATTAAGATTAAGAATGCCGAAGGGGTAGTCGTAGAAGAGTGCCAATATAAGGATATTAAGGAGAGTTCCGAGGGTATCGCCTTGTTGGAGGGAGTGTACACTTTGGAGGTGTGCTCTACGTCTGATGAGATTCCTGCTGCTGCGTGGGAGAAGCCTATCTATGGCGCAACCAAGAGTGGTATTGAGGTCAAGGCTGGTCAGGTCACTCCTATTACAGAGCCTATTACTTGTACACTATTGCAGTGTAAGGTAACCGTTGATTACAATGACGATTTCTTGGCTATGGTAAAGGGTGCTTGTAAGACTACTATTACCATCGGCAGTTCGTTGGAGTACAATCTTAATTGGGATGCCACAGAGGGTAAGGTTAAATCCTATGAGAAGCGTGCAGGTTATTTTGACGTGAATAATGGCGCTAACACCACTATGGAGGTGAAGTTTGAGGGTTCGATCTACGATGAGGAGAGCGAGTCTGTAAAGACTATGCGTCAATCAAAGGCTTTTGAAGGAATCGAAGCAAGACAGTGGCGTCAGGTGAGATTTGTCAAGAAGGTCAACGAGGAGGGTAATGCTTCATTCGAGATCGTGATTGATAGTTATGTTGAGGATGATAATCTGGGAACAGAGGATATGACTGGCGAGGAGAGCGTTTTAGCTCCAGATCCAAATGCACCAAAGGGTGATGGCGGAATCATGTTGCTAAATGTGACAGGTCTTACCGAGAATACTAATCCGACAAAAGAAGCATGGAATGCTGAAAAGACTGAGAAGCCTATTATCAACATGGCTAATATCGATGGAAATACGTTTACTTTTAATGCGTCTATTCCAAATGGTACACGTGAGTTTTATGTGGATATTACATCGACAAATGCAGATTTTAATTCTGCGGTAAGAGCAATCACCGTTGACGATGAGAATCCAGGACGCATTTACCTGACAAAAACAGACGATATAAATAGAGGTGTCGTGACTGCTCTGAGTAATTTCGGAATTAATTTCCCAACTCCAGAGCAAGTTATAAATAAGACTGATATTCTGTTTGATTTGACTCCTGCTATTGAGCCGTTAATGTATTATCAGGGCATTCACACTTTCTCAATGTATGTACGCGATTCAGAAGGATGTACACATCGAGACGATAACCTAGTTCAGATTCCAATCAAGTTGACACTTGAAGTTGAAGAATAAGAAACAGAGTAGTATTTATGAAAAAGTTAATATATACAGCTATTTGCGCGAGCTTGATGTTTGGCCTTAGCTCGTGTCAGAATGACGAGAGCTCAGCAAACGAGGGTGCTATCACTATCGCAGCCAATATTGATGATAGCCCCATGGTACGTTCGGCCGAAACAGATACTGAATTAAAAAATAACGCCAAGGTAAATATCTATTTGCCAAGCTATGGCGGTCGGATTCGCCAATATACATACTCTGATATGCCCGAGATAATTTACCTACCTGCAGGTAACGGTTATCGTGTAGATGTAGAGGCAGGAGAGAGAGTTGCCGAAAAACCTACGATCGCTTCATTTGATAGCAAGAGCTATAAGGGCTCTGCCTCGTTCAATGTGACAGCTGGCGTTGTGAACACTACCCCTATTGTTGTTGAGGCTAAGATCTGTAATGCCATAACAAATGTTACATTTGGCGAGGGTGTTGAAGAGGCTTTCAATAATGGTTATCAGCTCTCAATTGGTCATGATAGCAACAATCTTGTATATACTGCCAGCAACGCAGGAACAGATGGCTACTTCATAATAGCTGATGATGCCTTGGATCCAACACTCGATTGGACTTTCACAGGCACCTTGGCTAAGAGTGGAGAGTCTTTCACCAAAAGCGGTAGCTTCCCAGTAGAGCAGGGTAAGAAGTATTTGATGAATGTTGTCTATACTGAACATAATGGTGTATTGAAAGTTATTATTAGACTTGATACATCAACCAATGATAAGGATGATACAATTATATTTGAGCCTCTCTCTACTGGTATCGAGAAAACTCGAAATCATGAGATTTGGGCAACACATACCACGCTTCATGCTATAGTAGATTTGGAGACTTATAATGAGGAAAAAGTTTATTTTGAGTATCGCATGGCTGGAACTGATGCTTGGACTAAGACTGCAGCCGCAACAAAAGTTTCTAATAATGGAGAATTTTCATTGCTTGTTAGTGGACTTAAGCCTGAAGTTAAATATGAGTATCAATTGGTGTTAACTCCAAATGATACGACAAAACCTGAAGAGCGCATCGTATCAGAACCAATTAACACGATCACAATGAAAGCTGCACCTAAGATTCTTAATGCAAGTTTTGAGGAAAGATTTACTCATAGTAGTGGTTATGATCAGTTCTATTCTCAATCATTGGATAAGAGTAATTGGTGGGATTGTGGTAATCAAAAACAATTTGGTATAACAGTGAATGTTACTACATCAAGCACAGATATCCCTACTCCAAGCAGCATAGCTGGATCGTACGAAATACAAGGTGGGAACACTCGTTCAGTTCGAATGAAATCGGAGAAAAATGGTATAGGAAGTATTGTCGTATTAGGTGCTGGAAACTTATATACTGGTCAGTATGGTGGTACAGATGTATCCACTATGTCTGGAACAGTGAAGTTTGGTCGCCCATTTTATGGTCGTCCTACAGCGATGCGTCTATATACCAAATATAAGACTGGAGCGATAGACATGATCAAAAACCAACCTTCAGACATAACATTGGTAAAGGGAGAGACTAAAGATAGGGCTCAAATCAAGGTGGTTCTTGGTGATTGGAAATATCAAACCTATGGAGGAGACGAGACGAGTCCTGTTATAGCTAATACTGCTGAACCAAACAAGATAGTCAATTTTGCCAAAGACGGTGCTGCTCGCC
>JAFOZN010000105.1 GCA_017391185.1 Alistipes sp.
CAAAGCCTCCTTGACACTTGCCTCCAACACCTCCAGATAATCCTTTGGATGCTGACGCCATTGGTTGGTTTTGGGGTTGCAGTACAACCCCTTTTTCCAACGTGGATAGTATTTGACCGAGGTGGCGATAGACTCGCCTGTCAAGGCATTGACAACCAATGCGCGAGCCGAATCGGTACCGTAGTCAAGACCAATTACATATTTGTTTTCAGCCATAGTATTCTCTATTTAAACTTTTAGCCCAAGGTTTTTAGCAAAGAGCCTTGTTGAGCATGTAGTAAACCTCGTTGTTGCGCAACTGCTGCTTGAACTCGCTGATAGTTGTATCCTTAGAGATATATACCATCTCGATACCTGCCATCTCTGCATAATCCTCCCAATACTCAGCTGTCAGATCATAAGAGAAGCAAGAGTGGTGTGTACCACCAGCCAAAATCCATGCACCTGCACCAATCTCAAGGTTAGGCATAGGGATCCAAAGAGCCGATGCAACAGGCAACTTAGGAAGTGGCTTTGGCTCGATGCACTCTACATCGTTTACAATCAGACGGAAACGGTTACCAAGGTCAACAACTGTAGCTGTGCAACCAGAACCTACCTTAGATGTAAATACCAAACGAGCTGTCATCTGCTTGCGAATACCGATACCCAAGAAGTGTACCTCCAACGATGGCTTATTAGCTGCGATCATAGGACAGATCTCCAACATGTGTGACTGGAGAATAGAAGAGTTTGCACCATCGAAGTTCAATGTATAATCCTCTACGAATGAGCAACCCTTAGTCATGCCCTGATTCATGTACCATACTGTACGATACAATGCTGCTGACTTCCAGTCACCCTCAGCACCGAAACCGTAACCCTCAGCCATCAAACGCTGTGAAGCCAAGCCTGGGATCTGATCCAAACCTACGAACATAGGATCGTTGATATCGTTTGTACCCAAGTCATCGAAGTTTGTAGTGAAGCCCTTAGCGCCCTTATCCTTCAAAATAGCACGCAATGCGAGCTCAGCCTTAGCTGCGTTCCATACCTTCTTAGCAGCCTCTGTAGTTGGGTCGAGAATCTCCTCAGAGCAAGTGTAGAGCTGGTGATACTCCTCTACGAGTGCATCTACATCAGCATCCTTGATCTGCTTCCAATACTCCATAAGCTCCGAAACAGGAGTGTAGTCCACATGGTAACCCATTCTCTGCTCTGCCTCTACCTTATCACCGTCTGTTACGGCTACGTTGTTCATCTGGTCGCCGAATCGCAAGATGAGCATATCCTGAGCGTCAGCCCAAGCTGCTGCTACTCTCTGCCAGATAGCGATCTTACGCTGAGCCTCAGCATCCTTCCAGTGACCTACAACTACCTTGCGGCGGATACGCATACGAGTGCAGATGTGACCAAACTCGCGGTCGCCGTGAGCCGACTGGTTGAGGTTCATGAAATCCATATCCATTGTATCCCATGGAATCTCTGCATTGTGCTGAGTGTGGAAGTGCAAGAGAGGCTTCTTAAGCTGCTGCAAACCCTTGATCCACATCTTAGCTGGAGAGAATGTATGCATCCAAGTGATTACACCGATACACTTCTCATCGTTGTTGGCAGCCTTCATCACAGCCTCTACCTCCTTAGAAGAGTTAGCTGTGCCCTTATAAACCACCTTTACTGGAAGATTACCCGATGCGTTCAAGCCATCTACCATCTCCTTAGAGTGTGAGTCAACGACAACAACTGCGTCACCACCATAAAGCAACTGCGCACCAGTTACCCACCATACTTCTTGATTTTCAAATGCCATAGTTTTAAAGTTTTTAATTGTTAATAATTTTATAGGTTGTTATTTTTTCTTTTGTCCATAATAGGCGTTGGGACCATGCTTGCGCATGTAGTGTTTCTCGATGAGCAGAGGGTTCATCTCAAGTGTGGGGTTGAGTGTCTTGGCAATGTATGCCATCTGAGCGCACTGCTCCATCACTTTGGCGTTATACACCGCCTTGTCGGGAGTTGCTCCCCACGAGAATGGTCCGTGATTTTTGACCAAAACACCAGGGGTATGGTCAGGGTTGATGCCCTCGAAACGCTCCACTATAACATTACCCGTCTCCAACTCGTAATCGCCCTCGACCTGCTCTTTGGTCATGTCGGCCGTACATGGGATATCCTTATAGAAATAGTCGGCGTGAGTAGTGCCAATGTTGGGAATGTCCAACCCTGCCTGAGCCCATGCCGTAGCATATGTCGAGTGGGTATGTACCACTCCTCCAATGTTTGGAAAAGCGCGGTACAAAGCCAAGTGTGTAGGGGTGTCCGATGAGGGGTTTAAATCTCCCTCCACGACCTTGCCACTCTGCAGATCGACCACCACCATATCCTCGGCCTTCATCTCATCGTAGCTCACTCCGCTGGGTTTAATCACCACCAAACCCTTCTCTCGGTCGATACCTGAGACGTTGCCCCATGTGAATATCACCAAGCCCTGTTTTACCAAGTCGAGGTTCGCTTTAAATACCTTCTCTTTGAGTTCTGTCAACATTCTAAATTATCTTACTTTTTACGTTTTCTCTCTAACGAGCTTTCTCTAATTTGTCAATCTGTATGCCCTGAACCTCCCAACCGTTGTCCACATCCATCTCGATGAAGCTGACGGTCTGCACTTTGTCTTCGATAGGAGGGAAATGTACCAAGAAATCTGCTTTACCTGACTTAGGAATGTAGTATTTCTCGCCCAATTTCAACCCCTCTACCTCGCGAATCTGATATTTGCCGCCTCGGTCGGTGAGCAGGAATGTGCTCTCGTTGAAGCGAACCCAATATCCACTCTCGGCAGGGAGCGTAAAACTCATCTCCACGATAGTCTCCGTGTTGCCAAACTCAATACTTGTGATTGTTATCTCAGGAGAGTTGGTGTTGGCAATCTTAGGGTTGCGCACCAAACCTCTCGTAGGGCTACACGCTACCATGAGCGAGATAATACCCAAAGCCATGAATAGAATCTTTTTCATAAGCATCAAAGTTTAGTTAGGTTGTAGGTTATCGGGGTATGGGCACAAAGTCCATACCCATAACAAATATAAGACAATTATCGGAAAGGTGCAATTTTGTGAAGAGAATATTTGTCAAATTTACGCAAAGTATTCTTTTTGCGTGATCCGTTTTGATTCTCTGTTAAGGATTTGCGTAGCGATGGGAAAAAGAAAAAAGCGGAAGTGAAAAACACAACCGCTTTTAGTAAGTGGACCCAGAGGGGCATGATCCCACGACCTTCGGATTATGAGTCCGCTGCTCTAACCAACTGAGCTATGGGTCCGCACATAAACTCTCAGAGAGTTTTGCGAGTGCAAAGTTATGATAAAAATTTTTAAAATAAAAAGTTTCGCATATAAAAAGTGTTTGGAATGAACCTTTTGTTTCTAATCTCGGTCTTGTGATATTACAGTGTGCTGATGTGGAGTGAGTGAAAATTGGGGTGAAATTTGTTTTTTATGGGGCATTTGATTACCTTTACTCTATAATTTGTAAATATATCAGAAATAATCATGAAAAAGAATCTTAAACTAATTTTCATTGCTGTGTTGGCATCTTTTATTTGTGCCACATCGGCTGTGGGGCAGACTCAGCCCACTGCTCCCGATAACTCGAAGTATATTCTGACCCCACCAGCACCCGATACTCCGCGTATCAATAGTGCCAGAGTGTTTGGAGTTCGCCCCAAGGCGGAGTTCAGATATACCATTGCGGCTACGGGTATTCGCCCTATGACATTCTCGGCTGAGGATCTGCCTAAGGGTTTGAAACTCGATCCTGAGAGTGGAATCATTACTGGCGTACTCCGCAAGGCGGGTACATATCATGTTACGTTGCGTGCCAAGAATGCGTTGGGTGAGGCCGAGCGTGATCTGCGCATTGTTGTAGGAGAGGATATCTTGCTTACACCTCCTATGGGTTGGAACTCATGGAATTGCTGGGGTGGAGCTGTTAGCCAAGAAAAAGTTCTCAGCTCGGCAAAGGCTATGGTCGATAAGGGCTTGGTAAATTATGGCTGGACATATATTAATATAGATGATGGCTGGCAGGGTGTGCGTGGCGGAAAGTATAATGCCATTCAGCCTAACGATAAGTTTCCTGATATCAAAGGCTTGGTGGACGAGTTGCACTCTATGGGACTCAAGGCTGGTATCTATTCGGCTCCATGGGTTGCCACATATCAAGGTCATATCGGTACACAGTGTGATAATCCCGAAGGTAAATACGATTGGGTAGAGAAGGGTGTGTGCGATGAGAACTATAAACTCAAAGATCCTAAGGGTAAGCTGCATAGCGGTTATTTCCGTTACCACGGTGCTTATTCATTTGCCGAGGCTGATGCCAAGCAGTGGGCGGATTGGGGTATCGACTATCTGAAGTACGATTGGAATCCCAACGACTATTATTATACTAAGGAGATGGCTGATGCCTTGCGTGCCACAGGTCGCGATATTGCTTTAAGTATCTCTGGCTCGGATCCATTTGCTCTGGCTCACTCATGGCGCGAGTTGACTCAGTGTTGGAGAACAACGGATGATATCTTCGATACATGGAGCAGTATTATGCGTATCGGCTTTGGTCCTCAGGATCGTTGGCCTGCCTTCAGCGGTCCAGGTCATTGGGCTGATGCCGATATGTTGGTTGTCGGTATGGTGGGTTGGGGACCTAATCTCCACTATACGCGCCTGACCCCAGATGAGCAATATACTCATATCTCGTTGTGGAGTCTCTTCTCGTCTCCAATGTTGATCGGTTGTGATATTGCGCAGATGGATGATTTTACGCTAAGTCTTTTGTGTAATCATGAGGTAAACGATATTATGCAGGATCCGTTGGGTATGCGAGCTGTGCCATATTTCCGTGGTGATGGGTATGTGGTCTATGTGAAGATTCTGGAGAATGGCAATTTGGCGGTAGGACTTTTCAATACCTCTACCAAGCCTCAGAAGATAGGTTTTACACCTCGCACCCTCGGCTTGTGGAGCAAGGAGATTACCATCCGTGATGTATGGCGTCAGAAGGATGTGGCGAAGATCGGTCCACGCGATCGTTATGAGGAGGAGATTGCTCCTCATGGATGTTCTCTGTTGATTGTCTCACCTCCAAACACAATGGAGAAGATTGTGGATAAACCTTATGTGATTAAGCCGTAGAGACGATATGTAGCCTAAAAATGCTCTGCCGAGAGTGTAATCGCCGAAAATCAAGCAAATAAATGGATTTTTCTTGGGGAAAAGTTTGGCGGAAAGAATAAAAATTGTACCTTTG
>JAFOZN010000106.1 GCA_017391185.1 Alistipes sp.
ATCCTATCAAATCGCGCAAAACATCTTCGCCACTATAATCTTCGGGGATATCGTAACTCTCCCACTGACCTATAACACGCTCCGTCTGAGCATCTCCCGTCTGTCTGACGCGCCAACCCAAGACAGGCAACGACTCCAGAGTTCGCACCGAGGTAGTACCGACAGCCGTGATATTAACTCCCGACCTTAGGATATTCTCCAACGTAGATTTTCGCACCTCGAAATGCTCGGTATGCATCTCATGCTCGGTGGCATCATCACTCTTCACAGGCAGGAAAGTACCCGCACCCACATGGAGCGTCACCTCCTCAAACTCAAAACCTCGGCGTTGCATATCCGAAATCACCTCCTGAGTAAAGTGCAAACCAGCAGTCGGCGCAGCCACCGAACCTTCGAATTTGGAATATACGGTCTGATAGCGTGTAAGGTCTATCTGCTCGCTCTCTCGATTCAGATATGGCGGAATAGGGATACGCCCCAAATACTCCAGCAATTCACCGAATGTCATATCTGCATCCCACTCAAAGCCTACGATATGCTCTCTCTCGCCTCGCTCCACTATGCGGGCACGCAACTCGCAAGCCTCGCCACGAAAATCAAAGTCGATCTTAACATAGCCATCCTTCCACTTCTTCAGGTTACCCACAATACAGCTCCACTGGCAACTTTGCTTCTGCTGAAAAGCTCTCTCATAATCGGCTGGAGAGTGTGGCTCCAAGCAAAATACCTCGATACGCGCACCCGAAGGTTTGTGCATAATGACGCGGGCGCGAATCACTTTGGTGTTATTGAAAACAAGCATCGAACCCTGAGGCAACTCCTCGGCCAAAGAGAAAAATCTACTCTGCGAAATCTCCCCATTGCGATATACGAGCAATTTGGAATCGCTGCGACACTCTAACGGAAATTTAGCGATACGCTCCTCTGGCAGAGGATAATTAAAATCGTTTATATCAATATGACGTTGCATAAAAAAACTTCTTTGGGGCAAAGGTACACAAATAACTCTCGAAAATATGAATATCGAGAAAAATTTAAGCTAAGATTGAGTTTTAATAAAAATAATTCCTAATTTTGTTTAGAGGTTAATACCTATAAATAGATATTTAATAAACTAAAATAGAAGAACCAATGAAACGATTATTACTGTTTTTACTCTTGTTCATGAGCCTGAGTGCCATGGCTCAGCAGAATCCTAAACCATTCGTAATACCTGAACTTACCTCATGGCAAGGAGCTGAGGGCACACTCTCTCCATCCATGCGCATTGCAGTCAAGGGCTCGGACAAAGAGTTGCTTCGCATCGCAAATCTCTTTGCCGAAGATTATCAAACCCTGACAGGTCGCGCAATCACCGTTGTGAAGGGCAGTGGCAAGGCTGGAGATATCGTTCTGCAGCTCGACAAAAAGTCCACATCGCTTGGCAAAGAGGGCTATGAGCTTGATATCAATACTCAAGCCGTAGTGAAGGCTCAGACCGCACAGGGCGTATATTGGGCAACTCGTACTCTGCTCCAGCTGGCAGAGCAGAATGAGAGTGGCGCCATGCCTAAGGGTAAGGCTATCGACATCCCTCAGTATGAGATGCGAGGTTTTATGATCGACTGCGGACGCAAATTCTTCCCGATGGATTACTTGCGCGATCTTGTCAAGATCATGGCATACTACAAGATGAACACTCTGCAAGTACACCTCAACGACAACGGCTTCCGCCAATATTTTGATAACGACTGGATGAAGACTCAGGCTGCATTCCGTCTTGAGAGCGACACCTACCCAGGACTTACTGCTAAGGATGGCAGCTACTCAAAGCAGGAGTTTATCGACTTCCAGATCTTGGGCGAAGAGAATTTTGTGGAGATTATACCCGAAATTGATGTGCCTGCACACTCTCTTGCTTTCACTCAATACAAGCCAGAGATCGGCTCTAAGGAGTATGGCATGGATCACCTCGATCTCTTCAACCCTGAGACATATAAATTCGTTGATGGACTTTTCAAGGAGTATCTTGAGGGTGAGAACCCTGTATTTAGAGGCAAGCGAGTACACATCGGTACAGATGAGTATTCCAACGCTAAGAAAGATGTTGTAGAGAAGTTCCGCGAGTTTACCGATCACTATATCCGTTTCGTAGAGAGCTTCGGCAAACAGGCTATGTGTTGGGGTGCGCTGACTCACGCCAAGGGCGATACGCCTGTAAAGTCGGAGAACGTGATTATGAATTGCTGGTACAACGGCTATGCCAACCCTAAGGATATGAAGGAGCAGGGTTACAAGTTGGTAAGCATCCCTGACGGTCTGCTCTACATCGTACCATCGGCAGGCTATTACTACGACTATTTGAACTGCAACTACCTCTACGACAATTGGACTCCAGCCGTAATCGGTAACCAAGTATTCGAGGAGCAGGATCCAGCCATCTTGGGAGGTATGTTTGCCGTATGGAATGACCACCCAGGCAATGGAATCTCGGTAAAGGATGTTCACCACCGAGTATATCCAGCGTTGCAGACTTTGGCAGTAAAGTGCTGGAGTGGTAAGCTCCGCGAGTTACCATACGCCGAGTTCGACAAGAAGCGCATGGAGCTTAGCGAGGCTCCTGGAGTAAACGTCTTGGCTCGACATGGCAAGCCTCAGAGTCAGGTATTTGCTGCAGATGAAATTAAGTCTAATACTAAGCTTCCGCTCAAGGAGATCGGTTTTGGTTATACCATCAGCTTTAAACTTGAGGGTGCTACCGAAGCAAAGGGCACAGA
>JAFOZN010000107.1 GCA_017391185.1 Alistipes sp.
GATACGCTCACCCGGCTCGATGGTGAAGGGGGTGTTGCTCAGATTGACCAAGATAACCTTGATCTCACCACGATAGTCGGCATCGATAGTACCCGGAGAGTTCAACACCGTGATACCATGTTTGGCAGCCAAGCCGCTACGTGGGCGAATCTGCATCTCATAACCCTCTGGAAGCTCCACAAAAAGTCCTGTGGGCACCATAGCTCGCTCCAGCGGAGAGAGGGTGATGCTCTCTGAGAGATTGGCACGAATATCAAGGCCTGCCGAGAGTGGTGTTTGGTACTCTGGCAAGGCGAAGGCTGAAGAGTTTACAACTTTTACTTTCATATCTATCTTTTACGTTTTACGACACTACAAACGAGTGCTTTAAGGTTAATATTTTCTCGGCGCACGGCGTATGCCATATAGCTCACAAAGAGTAGAGAGTTGAGCGCATAGAGCACCACACCCTGCAAATCACAATACTTGATAAAGAGCTCGCTGGCAAAGTAAAGGAGAAGTCCCAAGACCACATATTCTGCCATACGGCCTATCTCATAGGGGGTAGGGAAGTAACGGCGATTGAGATAGTAACTCACCACCACCATAGCTCCTTCGGCGATGAGTCTTGCCCAAGCCGCACCATAGTAACCCCAACGAGGGAGCAACAACAGGTTGAAGACAACGGTAAAAATCAGTCCCACAAAGGTCACATATACCGCGAAGCGAGTCTTCTCCTCACGCTTATACCAGAACGAGAGGTTGAGCCACACGCCCGCCAAGACATTACCACCCAAGATGACGGGCAGGATGAAGATTCCCTCGCGGAAGTCACGCCCCACAATCAGAGCAAAGAAATCTCTAAAGAGGGCTATACCCAAGAAGATCATCATCGAGACCATCATGTAGTATTTCAGCGCAGCGGCGTTGGACTCCTTAAAGTCACTCTGCGAGAAGTTCGAGAGGAAGAATGGCTCGGCCGCCAAGCGGTACATCTGGGTAAAGAGCGTCATCACCACAGCGATTTTACATATAGCACCATAGATGCCGAGTTGAGCCATCGAGTCCGTAGGGATGATATACTTGATCATCTGGCGGTCGATAAACTCATTGGCCGTACCAGCAATACCGCCAATTAGGAGTGGCAGTGAGTAGGCGAAGATCTTACGCAGCTGTCGAGGGTCGATACGCGGAACGGTACTTTCTATCGTAGGCAGAATCAAGGCAAAGGTCGCTATGCTGGCTATCAGGTTGGTAACAAATACCCAACCCACACCAAACTGCGAGTCGAACAAACCCGCAAACTCAAAGCCGATGGCAAGCGTGACATTGATCACCACATTGCAAGCCTTGAGCAAAACGAACTTCAGAGCCTCACCCTGCTCCCTCAGGCGCGAGAAGGGGATCATCGTAGCCACATCGAAGAGGATAATCAGCGCAACGAGCATGATATACTCCTCATGACCGACATAGGCCTGGCCCATCAGATGAGTGATTGGCTCACGGAACAACCACACCACAACAAAGAAGAGCGCCGAAGCCACGAGCGTTGCACCCCAAGTGGTGGCAAAGAGGTGGCGTTTGCGAGCTTTGATCTCTGACTCCTCTCCACCCTCGGCCTCAGCCTTGGCAGCAAAACGGAAGTAGCTCGACTCCATACCCATCGAGAGCAAGACCAGCGCAAAGGGAATCAGTGCATAGACATCGGTCACGATACCATACGCCTCTTGCCCGAAGATGCGCGTATAGATCGGGGTGAGCAGGTAACTGAGGAACCTGACCACGATGGTACTGATGCCGTAGATGGCTGTCTGTTTAGCTAATTTTCCAAGCATAACTCGCTCTTTTGCAAGGTATAGTCTTACTTTTTGCTCTATGGTTTTACTTCGGCCAAGAGATTTCTTTAGCAATTTATTGCGCAGTTTTTCTTTACTTTCCTTTACTTTCCCTGCGCTTGATTCATGCTTCATGCGTTTCTCTCGCACGCGTATGCGCTCATTGGGCGCTACGCACGTGCGCATTATGCGCACATATAAAGTGCAAAGTTATATAACGGATTCGATAAAACAAAATATTTGAGGGCTTCTTGTTGATGCTTCACGCTTTTCGCTAAGGATTCAGGTGGAATCCGCACAGGAGATAATAGCAAAATAGAGCTAAAAGATAAATTTATTGATTTTGAACAATCGTTGATTTACAGATGCTTACAGATGAAGAGTTAAAATAATTGATTTTTACAGTGCGATTTTTGGTTAAAATACTTGACAAACGGGTTTTCGTGTATTATATTTGCAGTGTGAAAGGAGTTGAATAATCCCCACCCAAATAGATTTACAAAGGGTTTTAAAGGATTATGCAAAAACTTTGGCAATTGAAGCAACGAGTTAAATAAATGAACTTAAGATATGAAAAATCAACGAATCACATACTTGTTATCTCTTTCGGGGAACTCGCTATGCGTGGTGAGTTTTCAACATATCAACAATTACTGCATCGAAGTTTTCAACATCACAAGCGAAGTCGGTAAACATCGGAAAATCTCTTAGTTATGTGATTCGCTGATGAGAGTTGTTAAAACTAATTAACACTCTAATCACACCTTATCAACATTCTGAAAACATTTTTTCACGCCTCGGCCTGCAACCACACGCTGCATGGCCTGAGATTTTGCACCCTAAACATTAACAATACTAACCTTATGAACAGAAACTATCTAATCAACGCCATCAAAGAGCTTGCAACTGCGAAAGATTACTCGTTCCACCTCTCGGAGAGTGACCGCTTGGTCGAGCAGATTAAGGGCTACCCACTGCTGATGCTCGAATCGCCCAAGTTTGTCGAGATGGAGGGGCGCCGCCATGGCAAGGTAACCTATGCGGTCAAACTCCACGCGATGGATCAAGCAGCGAAGCTCTCGCCCGATGCAAGAAATGTTGCATATTCGGGGCTGGAGGATCTGCTTGTCGAGACCTTTATGCAACTATCCAAAAAGCAGAAAATCATCTGCGTTGAGTCGCTCCAGATATCATCTGGCACAGCACAGCTCACTCCTCATGGCGAAATTGCGGTAACGGCAACAGCCAAGGTGATCACCACTTTTTAAAGACTGACAGGGTGAGGGTTTGCAACATTTCTTATACTGCATCATCCAAGATTACGCCCTCAGACCTAAGGATTTACAGAGGAAAATCCGCCCAAAAATTAACCTTAAAACCATAAACAAAAGATGAAATTTACCTCTTTGCCCGAAGCGTACAGCTCGTTTCGGGAGCCACTAATATGCACATTTAACACCGAATCGGCGGTGGCTAAGGATGTCGAGATCCTGATCAAACGAGCCGATGATGACAAGGTGATAGGCAAAAAGCGTCTGCGCAAAGTAAAGCAAGGACAGATCGACATCGCACCCTATCTGAGAAACGCCCTACAACCAACTATCCCTGAACAAATTACAACCTGCACGGAGATTGACGCTGGCACGCAAATAAGAGTCTATCTCGAAGCCGATGGCGTAGTTTCGGAGCGCCGCCGATATATCGCAGCCAAGGTCGATTTGGAGAAGGATTACATGCCTCTCACCACTCAAATCAAGTATCGCACGATGGCAGCGGATGAGTTCGATGTGATCTCCTATTTTGCTTATCCTGAGATTGTTGTGGAGATTTTAGTCGAGGCCTACGGCAAGAGTTACTCCTACCTCAGAGTGCGCCCCGATTCGGGAGGTCAGCGCACTATAGCCATCACGGCACTCCCCTTTGATGAGGTGCCCGATGAGTTGAAGGTGAGCGTAGAGGTCGATGGCGTGGTGGAGTCGATCATCCACTACCAAATCAAACCCAACCTCAAAGGCTCACGCCGCCTGGCTTGGCTCAACCGCAACTCCTCACTTGAGACCTACACCTTCCCACTGCGCAAAAGCGTACTAATAGAGTCGACACGCCGACACATCGAAACAATCTGGGGAAAGGAGGCTGCCCAAGTGGAGAGCCACGGTCAGCTAAAGCTACTCTCGGCCTACGAACCCGCAGAGCAGATAGAGGCTTTGGGAGAGATACTCTCCTCGCCAAAAGTTTGGCTCATAAGGGGTTGCCGACCTCAACGCATAGAGCTTGGGGTAGAGCGTACGCTCACCTCGCCACGCTCAGAGATGGGAATCATAGAGGTAGATATCTGCACCGCAAAGGAGGGCGATGAGCTATGATTAGGCTGAGAATAGATGGGCAGGAGTGCGATCTATATGAGGATTTCACGCTGCCCGAAAAGGTTGTGCAGCTCGATGTAGAGAGGTTGGGAGAGCTCAATACCATAAGGCAAGGGCATAGCATCGAGGTGGAGATCCCATCCACTATAAAAAACGATGAGTTGATGGGATACCCCACAGACACAAAGTCTGCCGAGCATTTCAACGAGAGCTACCATGAGGCTGAGGTTGAGGTTGATGGCTCGATACTGCTAAGAGGTGTGGCGCACCTGATAAAGAGCTCAGCAGGAAACTCTGGGGCACTCGCCTACCGACTAAGAGTGCATCAGGGAGGAGTGAATTGGGCGGAGTCGATGGCTCGCAAAAGCCTGAGTGATACCGACTTGGAGTACAACGAGACATTTGACGGAGAGCTTATCCAGAGGAGTTGGTCGGAGGATGTGGCGGTACGTTTTCTACCCCTGCATTACGACTCCTACACCCCCGAACAAGAGGTGGCAACGCTCAACACGATGCTAAGAATCACGACTCTGGACGACTACCATCCCTTTGTCTCGGTGAGCAAACTCACAAAGGCGATTTTTGCTCAGGCGGGCTATGAGGTGGAGAGCGATTTCATGCAGAGCAAGGAGTTTAAGCGTCTGCTCATCAGCGGAAAGTATGCCTCGCGCAACAGCTTCTCGGAGAGTCGCTTAGCTTCGTTCACAGGATTTGAAGCGGGGCGTGATGCAGAGGTCTCGACAACAGCTTCCGACAGAGGTGTGGCGTGGCTCTCGCAAGCCGTCTTGACCAACTCAACGGGCAACTTCGTCAACACCACTCAAGGCGAAGGACTCTACAACAGTAACGGTGTATTCTCCATCTCGGAGGAGAGAGGCCTATGGTATCACCCCAAAAGCACGCAGATGGTCGGATTCGAGTATGAATTGCGCTACAAGACGGGCTACAAAGTCTCATCGCCAACACGCCTGACGGGTTTTGATTCCATTTATTTGGGAGAGAATGCCGATTTTCAATTTGAGCTTCCCAACCCATTTAAGGATTGCAGGGAGTCGTTGCGTGGCCAAGGGCGATATGTATGCCGCATATTTGGTGAGACCCATGGCAGAAGCATGCGATTGGTGGCTACGCTGGGCTCAACGCAGAGGTTGTTGGCAGATATTTATGAGCACAAGAGCTTCTTCACCGCACCAGAGGATATGGCTGGATGCTCGTGCGAGTTGCAGATCTATGAGACAACCGACACCTATGTCCCATATCAAGGCGAGTGGGCCATCTACGAGAGTTATGTCGAAGAGGAGGGCGAGGTGGAGGTGGCCATCAGGTTACGCACCCCCGCCGAGGAGATTACTCCAACCAGAGGAAAAGCCTTCAACGGCATATATCTCTACGGTGCCCAACCCGAACAGAAACTCACACTGCTGGCGGGGTGTCGTCTGCGTGCCGTATTCTCGCCTGTGCCCGCAATGGGAACAGCTCTGAGTTGGAGCGACCTTGCGCCCAAAGATGTTACGCAGTTGGAGTTTATAGAGTCGCTGGGGCAGATGTTCAACCTGAGATTCATAACCTCCGAATCGGAGCGCAAGGTAAGAATCGAGCCTCTTAGCTCCCTTCGCCATGATGAGGTAGTAGATTGGCGCGAAAGGGTGATACTCTCTGAGGAAATCTCCTTCTCGGAGGCAGCCGAAGGGGTGGCAAGGGAGCGAACTCTGGGCTATCGCACCGAGGTCGATGGCGCAGTCGAGAGATTCAACGCCGAGCAGACGAGCAGACTGGGAGAGTGGAAATATGTGATGAAGAATTATCTCTCCACGCCCTCCCACAAGCAGATTCTCAACCCTCTATTTTCGCCAACGCTCACCGCCCAGACCAAGTCGGACACCCCCTCGGCGCAGATAATGCAGGTGGGTAACCGAGATGCCGAGAGCCAAAACGTAACCACACGAGTAGTGAGTTACCGAGGCATGAAGCCTCTGCCCACAACTCAGAGGTGGGGTTATCCCTCTTTTGGGCAAGAGTACCCCTACGCCACATTCCTCGACAGCGAAGAGGGCATCTCGCTATGCTTCGAGGATAGAGATGGGGTGGTGGGGCTACACCGCTATTATGACCAAGAGTGGCAAGAGCAGGATCACAGCCATGAGATCACAATCTCGATTAAACTCCTGCCCCACGAATTGGAAGAGTTGTGTGACGCTGAGTCGGCAAAGACTACACTCGGCTCGCAATATCTACTGAATATATCAGGCGAGGAGACTCTCTATCGACTGCAGGCGATAGAGTCCTACGACAAGGAGCGAGCAGTGGCACGATGCCGATTCAGAAGAGCACTGAACGATTAATTATTAACAACTTAAAACTTTATGCAAACCAAAATCACAATTAGAAATGAAGCCCAGACCTGTTACATCGACATCGAGGGTACTATCGGCCGAAGCGAGGAGCACCAGAAGGGCAACGGCTCTTCGAGCGTAGCGACATTTGAGGCTTTCCGCCGAGAGGTGGCACGCATAGCTGAGGTGGCTGCGACATCGGTGGTGGTGAACATTCGCTCTACGGGAGGTGATGTAAATGATGCGCTGCTCATCTACGAAGCCTTGCAGGGGCTCGATGCACGCATCACAACACGTTGCTATGGCTACACCGCCTCGGCCGCTACCATCATCGCACAGGCGGCAGACAAGGGTTGTCGAGAACTTTCGAGCAACACGATGTATCTGATTCACAAATCTACCTGCGCCATAGATGGCAATGCCGACTCGTTGGAGAGCCGTGCCGAGCTGCTGCGCAAAACAGATGAGCGTCTGGCGCAACTCTACGCCCTGCACGGCCAAGATACGGCTGAGAATTACGCCCTTTTGATGGCCGAGAACAATGGCGAAGGTCGTTGGTTGACGGCTCAGGAGGCTGTCGATGCTGGCTTGGCCGACAAGATTATCGACTCTTTGATGGTCGGAGTCGAGATTCCTGAGCCTGAGAGTGAGGATACAGACTCTACAGAGCCTAAAGAGACGGCATCAGAGGAGCCGTTGGTCGAGGCGCGCGGTAAGAAGACAATCACCAAAGAGCAGGCTCGCTCGGCTATCGGCAGGGCAGCTCACGCGGTGATACGCTACCTCTTGGGGCGTGTGGCCTACCGCTGGGATGCTTGGATGGATCGCCTCGAAAAGCAGCGAGAGGAGAAACTCGAAGAGCGCATAGACAAGCGCAAGGCTCGTAAACAGAAAAAGAGCAAGGAGCAACCCAAAGACAACCCCACAGAGGTATCAACACCTGCCACTACCTCAGAAGAGAATACTACCCTGCCACAAGACAGAGGGGCGATTACTCGCTCGTCTATACTCTTCGAGGAGGGGCAGCTCAAAGCCCGACCTACGATGGTAAAGTCGGTGGAGGATCCTTCGATGGCTCGCCAACGCTCGTTATCGAACGAGAAGGCGTATGATGAAGATGCAAAGCTCTTTACAAGAGCTTAATTCAAAATTGAATTTTGGATAAGTGGAGTGATGTGATTCATCCCTCATCTCTCATCCCTCCTCTTTCATCTTTCATCTCTCATCTCTCATCTTTCATCTTTCAACTTTCATCTTTTATTTTTTAACCTAAAAAACACTAACAATTATGTCAAACATTATCGTAAATCCAAAGAACTACACAGGTCACGAACTTGAGACAATTTTCTTCCGCCCATTGCTTTCGGGCCCATCGGC
>JAFOZN010000108.1 GCA_017391185.1 Alistipes sp.
AGATTCGAACTTGGAATGACAGGACCAGAATCTGTAGTGTTACCATTACACCATAGCCCAATGTTATGTTGTCGTTTTTGACACTGCAAAAGTAGAATAAAAATTCTTAACTGCAAAGAAAAACTTAAAAAAATTTAATTATAGGGTGATTTTTTTCTTTTTCTGGACTCCTGCATATAAAAATACTCTCTCCCGACCTATATTACATACCATCCACACCACACTAAAAAGACAAAGAGTACCAACTCTATATGTTAGTACCCTCTGTCTTTTTTAAGTTGTATAACAAGCCTGATTCTAAGCCAAACTCAAAATCTACTCGTTAGACGATTTAATTAAGCTACTGCGTTTGAGATAAGGAATGTTGCAGCAACTGTAAGGATCGCATACAACTCAGGGAAGGCAGCAAGAATCAAAGTCTTACCCATCACATCGTGACCGTTACCTACTGCAGCGATACCGTTAGCACAAACCTTTGCCTGGAAGTAAGCAGCCATAAGGTTTACCAAACCTACCAACAAACCTGCACCAAATACTGCCGAAGCCTGGAACATAGTGATATCAGCTGTGAGCAAACCCTGAACCATAAAGAAACATACGAAACCGTAAAGACCCTGAGAACCTGGAAGAGCCGAAAGGATCATGTAGCTACCAAATGCGCCACTGTTCTTCTTCATAGCACCTACTGCTGCCTGACCGCAAATTGCGGTACCGATAGCTGATGCAATACCTGCCAAACCTACCATGAATACTACGCCAATGTAGGCCAAAATCAATGCTGTTGAATTTTCCATAATTTTTTACTTTTTATTAGTTTTTACTTTGTTTTCTTTTACTTTTCAATCTTTTTCACAGGCTCGAAAGTACGATTACCGATCTCGAAACCTGCATTTTTATAGAACTCCACGAATGTGAGTCGCATAGGGTGTACAAACGATGAAATGGCCGACATGAAGAGGTTGATACCATGACCTAACAACAAGATGACCGAAGCACCAAGTATCTGGAAGATGGTACCTACACCAAACTCACCAATACCCTCCGAAAGACCTGTCAAGCCCAACGCCAATGAGTTGAACACAACAGCCAACACACCTCCCGAAAGTCCGATAGCGAACAAACGGATATAAGACAACACATCACTCAAGAGTCCCGTAATATTATTATAGGTATCCCACAAACCTGAGAAGAAGTTTACCACAGGATTGCGATGAATATCATTGAGCAAGAGCATCAATACCGCACCAACACCCATCGCAGCATAGAACGCTGGCGAAGATGTAGTAAAGAATGGGATAACCCATGCCTCGTTGAGCATTGGCAGACCTGCCGCCAAGCATCCCGAAAGCAAAATCACAAACCATCCCAACTGACCAAACACAGAGGTGATACCAAAGTACTTGCTCTTGAAGCAGATATTCAACAACATACCAAAGAGAATCTGGAACACACCCAACGCCAATGACCATGTGAAGAACTGCCCTTGGAAGTCGAGGAATGGAGACTCTACGATATTCTCATATCCCAACATCTCAGGAATGCTCATACCAAAGAGTGATCCCGTATATCCACCGAACAATATGGTTGCTCCACCGCAGAACATTGTGAGCATAGATGCCTGACGCAAAGAAGCTCCACCCTTAAGCAATAGTGCAAGGCCTACCAAGAACAACACCGCACCATATCCCGCATCATTCAAACAGATGGCGAAGAACAACATGTAGAATGGTGCAAAGAATGGTGTAAGATCCATCGTGCCATACTTAGGCAAGGCGTACATACCACCGATAAGCTCGAACAAACGTGCAAAACGATTATTCTCCAACTTCACAGGGGTATCATCCTCCTCCACAGGCTCACGCTTGAGGTAAACAACATCTGAATAGCCATCGAGCATAGCCTCAACCTCGGCAGCACGCTCTTTCTCAGCCCATGCCTCCATCACAACCAAAGCACCATCGGCTGCATCCTGAGCCGAGCCTTCGATCTTGGCATTCTGCAAAGAAGCCTTCATCACGCATAACTTCTCTTGCAAAAGAGCCTTACTCTGGGCAATAATAGAGAACTCCGCATCGAGAGTCTCCAACTCAGTCTCACACTTCTTGGCCTCAGCCATAGCACCTCGGCTATCAAATGCTGGAGCCTTGATCTCCTGAGCCTCCACAGCCAAAGCTGTTTGCTCTGTAGTGACAATCACAAAATAGACAGACGAAGCCGTACGAGAGATCTCGACTACGGTATGAGTCTGATTCCACTCATCTACTGATTTATCATAGACCGAAGCCTGCGCCACGAAATAACGCAACTGCACACCTCTCGAAAGCAACTTATCAGAGATCTGAGCATCGAACTCTCCCCAAGGAGCAACCTCCTCGGCAAGTTTCTCCAAACGCGCAATCTCGGCCAAGAGTGAAGCCTTATGCTGAGAGAGCTTCTGATAAGCCTCCATAACCTCCTCGGCAGAAGTGTATGACGCTGAAGTGCTCTTGACAAAAGCCTCGCTCTGAGCAAAAGCCTCCAACTTATCCAAAGCCTTCTGATATTGGTCGATCTCTACAAGGAGCTGACGATCCTTCTCCTGAGGCTCCCAGCCTGTAGTAGTAATATCAACAAGCCCCAACTCGCGAAGTCGCTCGATAAAATCCTCACTCTGCTGCTTGAGCAGAACAAGGTCATAACGTAACATCTTAACTATCATAACAT
Organism: Alistipes sp.; assembly: GCA_017391185.1. Classification (GTDB taxonomy): domain Bacteria; phylum Bacteroidota; class Bacteroidia; order Bacteroidales; family Rikenellaceae; genus Alistipes. The sequence continues at coordinate 2,704 of JAFOZN010000108.1, forward strand.
AGACCCCTCCGCAGCCTGTTGTTGACGAGTTTTCACAATCTTCTGTGCCGACTTCGAGAGATTCTCCTCATCCTCCATGAAACGCTTGATCTTGCGGATAGCGTCCTCATAACCTGGGATCTGAACCTTCTCGTAGAGGTTTACCTTCTGAGTAGTCTTACGGCGAGCATAATCCAAGAGATTCATCTTGTGATTATATACCTCATACTCTATGCTCAGGCTTGCCAGACGCTTCAACAAAGCCACGCCATCGGCATACCATGCAGGCGAAGAGAAGAGATCGTACTCCTTCTCCTCAAAGGTAATTCCCTCCAGCACAGGTGTACGCACACCCGCAATCTTCTGCTCCGAGAGAGTCACATCCTTAATGCCAAGCAACGTAGGATCAAACTCTCCCCAGAGTGCCACCATATAGTCATACTCCGAGCTTAGTTTCTCGATCTGACTAAGGTAGTCGCGGGCGGTATCCTTCGCACGTTTGACCTCAGAGCGCAAAGCAGACTCTTTACTCTTGATGGTCGGCAATGCCGACTTACGCATCTTGAGTTGCTTGCCGAGTTCTCCGAGCGAAGTTTTATTATACTGAAATTTAATTGCCATAACTTAAATTATGCTTTCCAATACTTAGCAATAAGCTCTGCCTTGATAGTAACCTCATCCTTAGAGAAGTACTTGGCAAAGAGTCCCCATGCAGTGTCGAGCATCTGTGTGATGTCGATATTTACATCAATAGAGAGCAACTTCTCAGAATAGTCGTGAGCAAACTTGAGTGCGCGCTCATCGTAATCCGACAAATCGAAACCGTTCTCCAACTTAGTCTTGGCATTAGCAGCATCAGCATACAGACGTACGCAGGCATTCATCACCTGTGGGTGATCCTCGCGAGTCTTCTTACCGATAACGAGCTGCTTCAAACGAGACAACGAGCGGAATGGATCCACGATAACCTTTCCTGTATCCGAATCGTTACGCAAGAAGAACTGTCCCTCTGTAATATAACCAGTATTATCAGGAATAGCGTGAGTAATATCACCGCCCGAAAGTGTTGTAACGGCGATAATAGTAATAGAACCGCCATTAGGCAACTGCACCGCCTTCTCGTAGATCTTTGCCAAATCCGAATAGAGTGAACCTGGCATAGAGTCCTTAGATGGAATCTGATCCATACGGTTAGACACGATAGCAAGGGCATCAGCATAGAGTGTCATATCAGTCAAAAGAACCAACACCTTCTCACCCTTATCCACAGCAAAATACTCCGCAGCTGTCAATGCCATATCTGGAACCAACAAACGCTCCACAGGAGGATTGTCAGTAGTATTTACGAACGACACAATACGATCCAACGCACCTGCGTTCTCAAATACCTGCTTAAAGTAGAGGAAGTCGTCATTGGTAAGTCCCATACCTCCCAAGATGATCTTATCTGCCTTGGCACGCAACGCCACATTCGCCATAACCACGTTGTATGGCTGATCTGGATCGGCAAAGAATGGAATCTTCTGACCAGATACCAATGCGTTGTTAAGGTCGATACCCGCAATACCTGTAGCGATAAGCTCCGATGGCTGGATACGGCGGAATGGATTTACCGTAGGACCACCAATCTCACGTGCCTCACCCTCGATAGGCTCACCGCCCTCCAATGGCTCACCATAGGCGTTGAAGAAACGACCTGCCAAGTTATCTGATACTCTGAGCTTTGGAGCCTCACCGTGGAATACTACCTCTGAGTTTGTTGCCAAACCCTCGGTACCAGCAAAGACCTGGAGAGTTACATTCTCTCCCATAATTTTTACCACCTGAGCCAACTTACCGCCCACAGTAGCCAACTCATCATTACCTACGCCCTGTGCGCGCAAAGTGATGGTAGCCTTGGTGATATTGTCAATTTTAGTATATACTTTCTGAAATGCTTTTGTTGTCATGGCTACCCTTATTTTGAAAGTTGATTACTAACAGCCTGCTCTACCTGAGCCTTATACTCAAAGAACTTCTCGCTCTGCCACTCAGAGTAGTTCATCTGGCGGAAGAGGTTAATGAGTGACTTAAAGAAGCGAGCGCAAGACTCGAAATCTGCGAAATCGAATGACTTACGGCACACCTCCAACACCATCTCATACATCATCTTCTGACGCTCGATTGGAGAGCTTGCATCGATATCATCGAACGCATCCTGCTGCAAGATCACAAAGTCGATAAGCTCCGACTTCCAGAAACGCTCGTGGTATGATACAGGCACACCATCATCACCCAAGATGTTGATCTGATCGTTAGCCTCCTTACCACGCTGAACGATAGTCTTACCCTCATATACCATATCTACCCAGCTCTGACCGATATGACCATCGAGATACTCCACTACCTCAGGATACTCCAAATACTTAGAGTAAGAATCCAATGGATCGATAGCAGGATAACGCTTAGAGTCAGCACGACCCTGAGAGAGGGCATAGAAACAACGTGCAGCCTTCTTCGTAGACTCTGTCACAGGCTCCTTGAGGTTACCTCCCGCTGGAGATACTGTACCGAGGAATGTCACAGAACCTGTCTTACCGTTGTTGAGTTTCACCAAACCTGCACGAGCATAGAAGTTAGAGATGATAGCCGAAAGGTCCATAGGGAAGGCATCCTGACCTGGAAGCTCCTCCAAACGGTTAGACATCTCACGCAAAGCCTGCGCCCAACGAGATGTAGAGTCAGCCATTACCAACACCTTCAATCCCATAGCTCGGTAATACTCACCGATAGTCATACCTGTATATACCGATGCCTCACGAGCCGCAACAGGCATGTTTGAGGTGTTACAGATGATGATTGTACGTTCCATAAGCTTGTGACCTGTACGAGCATCAATGAGCTCAGGGAACTCTGCAAAGATCTCCACAACCTCATTAGCACGCTCTCCACACGCTACGATGATAATCACATCGGCATCAGCCTGCTTAGAGATAGCGTGCTGAAGCACAGTCTTACCCGCACCGAAAGGACCTGGAATAAAGCCTGTACCACCCTCAGCCAATGGATTGAATGTATCGATAGCACGTACACCTGTCTCCATCACACGTGATGGACGTGGCTTCTCTACATAAGAACGGATAGCCTGCTTAACGGGCCACTTCTGGACCATTGTAACAGGATACTCGTTGCCATCCTTATCCTCCAATACAGCGATAGTATCTGTAACCTTATACTCGCCAGCCTTAGCTACACTCTTTACGGTATATTTGCCCTGCATGATGAAAGGAACCATAATCTTGTGGTCAACCCACTGCTCCTTCACCTCGCCCAACCAATCTGCAGCCGAAACCTTATCGCCAACCTTAGCCAATGGGGTGAATGCCCAAGAAGCCTCGAAGTCGATTGGATCGGTGATTGATCCACGATTGATGAACAAACCATCCATCTTCTCCAAATCGTTCTGCAAACCGTCATAGTTACGCGACAACAAACCTGGAGCCAACGTAGCCTCCAACATATGGCCCATAAACTCCACCTTGTCGCCGATTTTCAGACCTCGTGTACTATCGTACACCTGCACGTAGGCATCATCGCCCACGACCTTGATGACCTCGGCCATCAATTTGGTATCTCCCAAATATACGTGACAGATCTCATTCTGGCCCACTGGACCATCAACCTTCACGATCACGATATTCGAGATAATACCGTTTACACGTCCTAAAGTTTTCATTTATCTTGTTTTTTATTATTTATTTACATGATTCTTACCATCAAACTCCTGCTTGATGCGCTCAAACATCTCACGGCCACGCTTCTCATCGAGCAATGTCCAACGTGCCACGATATTGATGCGAGCCACATACGAAAGTATAGCATTGATGTTGAAGTAATCGGTAAAAGCGATCTGCAAAGCCTGCTCCCAACGTATCAAATCGATCTTATGCTCCTTCTCGACCATATTCTGCACATCGCTTACGGCAGTGATCACCGAATCCAGATACTCAATCTCGCCGCGCAAGCCAAAATCAGAAGCCGAAGAGCGATGCAACTGCTCTACGACACTACCCGCACCCACAGTAACACTCTCTATAGAGCGATCCAACGAACGAGCAACAATAGCCGCAACGACATTTCTCAACGTACGATCAAACTCCGACCACTCTCTTAGGAATCGGCATGAAGAGTGTGAACACTCCTCATAGTATGCCTTCATGAGTGAACGCTCAAAGCCCAGCGACAGATCCATCTTGCTCTCTTCATCAGCCTCCTCATCCTCCACCTCGGCATAGGCACGAATCACTTCGGCAATACGCTTCGGCAAGAGCCTTGGCTGCTCCATCTCAGCCTCAAGCTCCTCTCGGCTCAGATTTCCCAGAGGATTGAACGCAGAGCGAGAGTGACGCAGAGCGATGATATTTTCACAGTCGTAGTAGCACTGTAACAAAGCCAGCGACTTGAGATCCTTGGCCGAAAGCTCCTCCTTGATCTGAGAGATAATCTCCACAGCATCGAAGCCTTTGGTCTCGGAATCAAGCGCATACTCACGAAGTCCTGCTACCAGACAATAATAATTCTTCTCAAACATGAATCTGTGACTTAAAAAATGAGCTGTGCAACCTTCTCGCGCAAGTAGTCATTAAGCAGAGCCGAGAAACTCTCGTCTGAGAATGAGATATAATATCCACCATTCTTCTCACCTACCTTGAAGCCACTCTTAACATCAGCAGAGTATCCAACCTCGATACCCTCGCTCAACAAAGACTTCACAGCAGCGCCCATAGCCTTGTCCAACTCAGCCTTCTTAGCCTCTGGCAAAAGTGCCACAAGATCAGCCTTGGCACCGTTGTTCCAATTTTGAGCAACAGCCAAAAGCATATCCTTGATAAACTCTGCATCCATATTAGCCTTCTTGACGCCCTCCGCAGTAACCTTCTCCACGATCAAAGTCTCGATCTCAGACTTAATCTTAGCCACAGCCTGCTTACCTGCCATAGAGATCTCAGCCATAGCATTCTTCTCCACATCCTCAGCCTTAGACTGAGCCTTAGAGATAATCTCGGCAGCACGAGCCTCAGCCTCAGCTACGATCTTCTGAGCCTCTTTCTTAGCCTCAGCGACCAAGCTATCAGCCTCATTACGACCCTTCTCCAAACCCTGCTGATAGAG
>JAFOZN010000109.1 GCA_017391185.1 Alistipes sp.
AAATTCAAAATTCAAAATTCAAAATTGCGGTTAAGCGAGCGCAGAAGCCTTTTGTATTTTGCTTCTGCCGAGTTTGGGGCTGAGGATTGGAATCTCTACCCTCAACCAAAAGCCGTTAGAGATGCCAACCGACACTTCGGAGCGAAAGCAGAAGCCAAGTCTTGCTTGGATTATGCCGAGCCGCGAGGAGGAAAAGCCGACCTTGTGTCGGATTAATCAGCACTCGTTGCACTCGGCTGTGGCATGACACCTCTAGAGGTGTTTTATTAAAAATTTCGCTCAACTACCTTTGTCTAAAGAACCTTATCAGACGCATAGCAGACTAATTCTGGATTATAGAAGTCTTTTAACAAGAGGGATTTTTAGGCGCGAGAAGTGTGAGAAAGCGCAGTTTACTAAGGCGTAAATGAGCATTTCGAACACGAGCGCAACACCAAAATCACCTTGTTAAATGGCTTCTGCTACCAATTCTTCTTGCCCTTGATGAGGATACCCTTCTTCTTGTCCTTCTCATCAAGTTTCTCCTGAGTCTTGTCCTCTTGAGCCTGAATGGCATTTAGGAGCTGTTTCTGCTGCTCCTCATTCATGCCTGAGCGAGGCTTCTGCTGTGGAGGTTGCTTATCTTGCTGCTCATTCTTATCATCACCTCCGCCACCATTCTTATCCTTATTATCCTGCTGAGGATCATTCTGGTTTTGATCATTCTTGTTCTGATCATTCTGATTATTCTTGTCCTGATCATTCTTATTCTGATCGTTGTTCTGATCCTGATTATTTTGGTTATTTTGGTTGTTCTGGTTTTGGTTTTGATCCTGATTCTGGTCTTGGTTCTGATCTTGGTTCTGATCCTGATTCTGCTGCTGCTCCAAGAGCTTCTTGGTCAAGGCATAGTTATACTTGGCCTCCATATCATCGGGATTATAGCGCAGTGAACGGCGATAGCTCAACAGCGCATCCTGCAACTTCTGCTGGACAAACTGCGCATTACCCAGATTGTAGTATGCCGTAGCACGCTCCGCATCCGTACGCAGAGAATCCGCCGCCGCAGCCTGCAACAAGCCCTCGGCCTGAGTGACAAAACCCTGCTTGAGTTTATACTCTGCCGACTCTGGATTGCTCATGCCTGTGGTATCGGCCAAAGATCGGCGCAAGAGCGAATTGGCAAGATTATAGCGAGCCTCGAAGAGTGTAGAATCGTGCCCCAAAGCCTGCTGGTAACGCTCCGAAGACTCGGTGTAACGCTCTTTGTTGTAGCTACGGTTACCCTTACGCACTAACGACCTTTCGGGCATCTTCTGCGCCACAGCATCCCCCGCCACAAAGAGCATCACTAAGCCTATTATATAAAATATACTCCTCTTCATAAGCTAACTTTTCTGCGCCTCCTTCTGCGCCTTTTCCTCTACGGCATCCTCATCCTCTTCTACCTCCTGAGGCTTGGTCTGAGAGACAAACTCCCACGCCTTGCGGTAGGCATCCTCGCTCTGCTCCGACTCAGGCTCCGCCTTGGCAAACTTCACCAAATCGGCATCACGCAGAATCTCCGTGAGATCCATCTTCTGCTTGCTGGCGATCTCCACACCACGCATAGCCTCGATAATCTCGTCCGAGGTCATCTCCATAGCGCCCACACCAAACGAGCCTGAGATATACTCTCTGAGGATGTCGGTGAGCGATGAGTAGTAGAGTTTATGCTCGCCCTGCTGGCAGAGCTTCTCCTCGTGCAACTTCTCTAAAGCCATAAACGCCACAACGTGTGGTGGCAGAGGTGGGGCGGGCTTAAAGATCGTGCCGAAGGACTTGCCATAGTGAGCCAAGATACGGCTGGCGGCATAGATCAGAAGTGCCAAAACTAAAAGTCCGACCAAGCTCCAGATCAGATAACCCGTAATCTCGCCAAACTTAAATGGCATATCCATCTGCCCCTTGAGGTCGAAGATCGAGTGAGACGTAGAGTCAATCTGGAAGGTGGTGACCATCAAGACAAGGGTATCATCGCCCGAAAGGGTATCGACAATGTTCTTGTCCATATACATCACCTGAGGCACAACCCTATGCAAGCCCTCTTGGAAGGCCGCCAACTTATATTGTTTACGCAACTTGAGGCGTCTACCCTCACGCTCCAACGTATCTACGGGCAGGCTCTCGATGAGTTCGTAGTGAGACGAGCCATCACCGCCAAACTCAGGGAAAAATACACCCTGCACCTGATCCTTCTCGATCTCGATGGTATAGAGAAAACGGTCACCTATACCGATAGAGTCGGGCTCGACCGTACCACTCACGCGCGGTGCATTCTCAGGCAGAACACGATCCCCAGCCTTGAGAGCCGAAGTCTGCTCTCCGCTTGGGGATTTCTGAGCCGCAGCACCCTTACCACTCTGCGCCACGGCAGGCAAGAGCAGCAGAAGCAACGCTACGGGGGTTATGATATATCTAAGAAAGAGTCTCATCGTTGTTTGAAAAGTTTAATCAGCGAGCTAACATAATCCTCATCAGTAGAGATCTTCACCGAGTCGATGCGATTGCGGCGCAAAAGCTCCTCAACCTGCTGCTCGCGCTCCTGCCACGAGGTGGCATAATGCTCTCTGACACGGCGCGATGAGGTATCTACCCACACCTTGCGTCCTGTCTCGGAGTCCTCTAACTCCACGATACCCACATCGGGCAACTCCGCCTCACGAGGGTCCCACACACGGATACCCACCAAGTCGTGTTTGCCTGTGGCAATCTTCAAGGCATCTTCGGCCAAGGCGCGATCCGATCGGGCATTGATAAAGTCCGAGAGGATGAAGGTCGTACAACGCTTTTTGTTGACGTTGGTCAGGTAACGCACCGCCTCCGAGAGTGCCGTACGATTGGATTCGGGCTTGAACTGCAGGAGCTCACGTATGATCATCAAGATATGGCTCTTGCCCTTCTTGGGCGGGATGAACTTCTCGATCTTATCGGAGAAGAAGATGCAACCCACCTTATCGTTGTTCTGCGCTGCCGAGAATGCCAAGACGGCGGCTATCTCGGTGATGACATTCTTTTTGGTGTGCGAGGTCGAGCCAAACGAGCGCGAAGCACTCACATCGACCAAGAGCATCATCGTAAGTTCGCGCTCCTCCTCATAGACCTTGATATAGGGCTTCGAGGAGCGTGCCGTCACGTTCCAATCAATATCGCGCACATCATCACCCGCACGATACTCCCTGACTTCGGAAAACGACATACCTCGCCCTCGGAAAGCAGTATGATACTTTCCGGCAAAGATCTCGTTTGACAGACCTCTGGTCTTGATCTCGATCTTGCGGACTCGCTTTAAGATATCGTTCTCGCTCTGCTGCATTATGGTACGATTACGTTGTTCAAGATCTCGGTGATAATCTGCTCCGAAGTGATATTCTCAGCCTCAGCCTCGTATGTAAGGCCGATACGGTGGCGCAATACATCGTGGCACACGGCACGCACATCCTCTGGGATGACATAACCGCGGCGGCGGATGAATGCATAGGCACGTGCAGCCTTAGCCAATGAGATGCTGGCACGTGGCGATCCGCCATAGGCGATCAGTGGCTGCAACTTCTCCAAACCATACTCCACAGGCTCGCGTGTAGCGAAGATGATATCTACGATATACTTCTCGATCTTTTCGTCCATATATACATCCTCGACAACCTTGCGGGCGCGGACAATATCTTCGGGTTTGATGATACGGCTCACCTGAGGCATGCCTGCTCCAGAGAGGTTCATACGCACGATCTCGCGCTCCTCTTGCTTCTTGGGATAAGAGATCTTAGCCTTGAGCATGAATCGGTCCACCTGCGCCTCAGGCAGAGGATAGGTACCCTCCTGCTCCAATGGGTTCTGGGTAGCCAACACGAGGAATGGCTCTGGCAGAGGATAGGTCTCCTCGCCGATAGTCACCTGACGCTCCTGCATGGCCTCAAGCAAGGCACTCTGCACCTTGGCTGGTGAACGGTTGATCTCATCGGCCAATACGAAGTTGGCAAATACAGGACCTCGGCGCACGACAAACTCCTCGTTCTTCTGAGAGTAGATCAGCGTACCGATAAGGTCGGCTGGCAAAAGGTCTGGAGTGAACTGAATACGAGCAAAATCGGCATCCACCGCCTTAGCCAAGGTGGTGATGGCGAGGGTTTTGGCAAGGCCCGGAACACCCTCCAACAAGATATGTCCGTTGGACAAAAGACCAATCAAAAGGGTATCCACCAAGTGAGACTGTCCCACGATGACTTTGCCCATCTCCTGACGCAGAGTATCTACAAAGAGGCTCTCGCGCTCGATACGTTCATTAAGCTCTTTAATGTTAATTACTTCGCTCATAAGTTTTTGTTTTATATTTTTATTTTTTCTGCTTTTCGTTTTCTCGTTCCTGCCTTGCTGGCTTTTTTTTAAAACATCCGTTACGGGTGTGAATTTTGAATTTCCATTAGTGGCAAGCCACTATGGCTAACGTTTCTGGTCGGAATATTATTGCGAAAATACATATATAAATTGAAAAAAACAAAATGTAATTTCCAAAATCACTATCTTTGCCGAGCAGAGAGGCTCCTCGCGACAATAAAACCGAGGGCGGAGCGTTATCTTTGAGTGAAGAGAAATAACTTAAAATAGAACCATGTTACGACACTTTTTCTATATACTTTTCATCTGGCTTGTAGCGGGCGCAACAGATGTTTCGGCACAGATTTTCACCCCACGTCATCCCATATACATAGTCAACGGCGAGAGGATGCAAGAGGCTGAGGTTAAGGCTATTGACCCCGAAGATATAGTAGAGAACAAGCTCCTGCCCGCAGACGAGGAGACCATCGCCAAATATGGTCAGGAGGCATCCAACGGAGTGATGCTCATCACCCTGCGTTACGACACCCCAGCCCTCTTTACGGTGGATGGCCAAGAGCAGAATTTCAGCTCCTACGTGGCCGATCAGGTGGAGTGGAAATACCCCAACCCTGCGGCGAGGGTGATAATCTCATTTAAGGTCAATCCCGATGGCTCGACAGCGGTAAATAAGGTCTTGGAGGCCACCGACAAGCGATTTCTGAGACGCGTGGAGAAGGCTTTGGCCGCCGCTCCCAAGTGGAGTCCCGCACTCAAGGATGGCAAGCCGATATCGACTCAGCATGTCTTGCGGATTACGTTGCCTAAAGGTGCAACCGTACAGCGAGAGAAGATTGTGATTTCACGATGGTAGTTAAAGTAAAAGATGCAAAAAGTGGTGCTTTTTGCATCTTTTGCTTAATTTAAGATTATTTTTTGCTAACACGCGCCTTAATTAGAAACGTCATGCCACAGAGGATGATTTATCATCCGATGATTGGCATCTCTACACTCAGAATATACCGTTAGAGATTCCATTCCTCGCCTTATCAGGCTCGGTGGAATGACGCAGGCGTAACGCCTGTTTTATTATTAGATATCTCCCTTCTCTTTCATCTTTCATCTCTCATCTTTCATCTTGAATTTCCCAATGCTTCTGCCGAGTTGGGGCTTACGCAAACAGATAACTTTCTTTAGCATGAAAATTAATAAAACATTCCCTTGCCGCCGAAGATAGGCTGACCGAAGTTGAACATCACATACAACGAGTTACGAGTCTGGAAGTTATACTTGGTCACAGACAAGCTCGCAGGGCCGATTGGACTATGATATACGAACGATAGGTCTGCTATATAGTGCAGATAGTCGTGTATTCCGTGAGGATCTCTAAGCATGGCATAGACTCCACCACGAAGATAAAAATTAGGCAAGAGCTTGAAGGTCGGCATCACACCCAACGCCGCATAGCGATTGGCAAAAAACTCTGGCATATATATCATCTTAGAGTGCGGAATCGGCGCATAGCGTGGCGAAGAGAGTATGGATGAAATCTCGTTGCCGAAGCTCGGATGGTTGGTATTGACTGCCTCTATATTATAACCCACCGAGAACCAACTTCTTCTCCAATCACCAGGGTAGTGTTCCCACTGCAACTTAGCTCCCAACCATGCACGAGTCTCATGGTTATATTCGCCCCGAGCATGCAACAACTCATTCTCATATCTATCTCTACCATAGACACCTATGGCCGAGATAGACAGGCGACTGCCTCGTGTGGGGTATGTGGGCTTATCCAGCGTACTGCGGAAGAGGCCTATACGTCCCGATGCGAAGCGGAAACGGTCGTGCGTATGGGGGGAATCGGCCTCATCGTAAGGAGCCTGATATGAGTAGAAGGCATAACCCGTATTTGCCGCCAATTCGAAGATGGTCTTACGCGTGAGCGAGATGCCATAACCCACGTGGGCGTATGACTCCACGGTACGTGCCTCGATGGTGTTGAAAGTAGGTGTAACATTGCCGAAGATACCTCGTAGGGTAGATACCCACGAAGCCTGCAACGAGTAGTCGAGATACATAGGCGTACGCCCCAAAAATACCGACCTGCAACCAAAGCGAGCAACGCTCGAAACAGGGCCCAAGAAGAGATCCACCCACACCTGCTGAGCCGTACGCGAAAGGCGTGTATAGTTCATGCCGAGGAAGGCTTGGTTGAAGGCCGTAGAGGAGACGTTACCGCCCAAGAGGAACTTCAACGAAGGCTTAGCGGCCAACTTCATTTTGAGTGTAAAGTGTTGTTTCAGAGAGTCATATCCTACCTCTGGAAATCCCATGTTGGTAAACTCCTTGGATGCCATCAGTAGATAATAGGCCTCTTTGAGCTCATCGACCGAGAGGCGATTTTGGAGTGTTGAATCTGCGAGTTCTTCGATATGCACGAAGGTGCGGGCATACTCTCTCTGGCGTTTACGCAAGCCCTCGATATTTACATCGCCAAACTCCAATTTATTCCACTTCGAACGGAAAATTTCGCGCCTCTGCGCCACGCTCTCTGCACTACGGCGTGTGGCAACACGCTCCTTGAGCGCAGGCATAGCCTGCATGGCATCACGATAACCCTGCTCGATGGTCTGCTCACCACCCGCAAAATCAAACAAACTTGCCGAGACCTCACGCTTGAGCATAAGGCTATTTTTCTGAGGCAGAGAGTAGTCGGTAGGCATGGTCACCAGAGCCATCACCTGCTCCTGAACGGGCGAATCGGTAGTGGCGGGATCGTTGTCGGCAACACACTGAGAACCAATCAGAAAGTCG
>JAFOZN010000110.1 GCA_017391185.1 Alistipes sp.
GCATAATAATATATAATGTAACAGGCTCGTTATATAAGAAAATGTAAACAGATGATGAAGAAAGTATTGATAATCGAGGATGAGACGGCTGCTGCCGTAAATCTGCAAGCTATTCTGCGTAAAGTCCTTCCCCAACACGAGGTAATCACCATCTTGGAGAGTGTTGAGGAGGCGGTGGAGTTCTTCGAGGATGAGAGCCAACCCTCGCCCGATCTGGTATTTTTGGATATCCATCTGGCCGATGGCGAGTCGTTTCGTATCTTCGACAAGGTGGAGATTACATCCCCCATCATATTTACTACGGCCTATGATGAGTACGCCCTGCGTGCCTTCAAGGTCAATAGCATAGATTATATCCTCAAACCCATCAAGGAGGATGACCTGAAACGTGCCATCGAGAAGCTCTCGCTACTCAGCGGCACGGAGCGAAGCGAGTATAGTTCGCGCGTGAAGGAGATGGCCGAGGTACAGCGTGAGGAGCGTGGGGAGAATCAGCATGTATTTTTGGTGCATTATAAGGATAAGATCATCCCTCTCTCGATTGAGGATGTCGCATATTTCTATACCAGCAACGAAAAGGTTACTGCTACCACCCATAGCGGCGAGAAGTATCAGGTAGATCGTACGTTGGAGCTCTTGCAAGGCTCATTGCCCGTAAATAATTTCTTCCGTGCCAATCGTCAATTTATCGTCTCTCGCGAGGCGGTCAAGGATATTGTGGTGTGGTTTGGTAGTCGTTTGGCTTTGAATCTCAAGGTCGAGACTCCCGAAAAAATTATCATCTCCAAGGCGCGTGCTCCAGAGTTTAAGCAGTGGCTTATGTCATTTCACCCCTCGAAATAGTCGTTTCACCCCCTTGCTTGGTCTTTTTACCTTGACGGTGAATTGAATTAGGAGATTTGTTATTAAATTTGTATCAGTTAAAATTTTTAGAAAAGTTAGTATGAAAAAGGTAAAATTGCTTATCGTTGCGCTCGCACTCATGATTGGTGTAGGTGCTATGGCTCAAGAGCCACAAGGTCAGGGTCGTCCTCAGCGTCAGCGTATGACTCCTGAGCAGATTGCTAAGTCTCAGACAGATCGTTTGGTTAAGAGCCTTGAGCTTTCTGAGGAGCAGCAGAAGAAGTTGTATGACTATAACTTGGCTAATATTAAGAAGCAGCAGGCTGAGCGCGAGAAGATGATGGGCAACCGTGAGGATATGCAGAAGAGAATGGAGGAGTTCCGTAACATGACCGATGAGCAGCGTCAGGAGTTCTTTGCTAAGCAGCGTAAGGAGCAGGAGGCAAATAAGGCAGCTCAGACTAAGGCTATGAAGGAGATCCTCACAGAGGCTCAGTTTAAGAAGTGGGAGAAGCAGCAGAAGCAGATGGAGGCTCGTATGCGTGAGCGTATGCAGGGCGGCTTCGGCGGCGGCTTCGGTGGTCCTGGCGGTGGTCAGGGTGGCTTCGGTGGCGGTCAAGGCGGCTTCGGTGGCGGTCAAGGCGGTGGCTTTGGCGGTGATCAGGGCGGCTTCGGCGGAGGCTTCTAATCTAAAATATTATAACTCGCCCGATGTGACCTTAAGTCGGGAGTGAGTTAAAGAGTTCCATTGGGGCAGTAATGGAAATTAGGTTGTTTTTCAGTAGGGTGTCGGTCTTAGACTGACACTCTCGTTTTTTTTGTGCTGAGGATTAAGGCTAAAGAGGATTTTGAATTCACCACAAGTATTATTATATTTGTATATAACTATTAACCTAAATCTAAAGATGATGAAAAAATTCTCTTCCATCACTCTGGCCCTGTTGGCTTTTGTCATGCTGGGTGCGTGCTCCCCTAAGGCTCAAGGAACAACCGACTTGGAGACCCCACACCGCTACACCAACCCTACGGGCAAGGAGTTCCCCATCATGGGATGGTATTCGCTTTTGGGCGAACAGGTAACCACCGAGCGATACCGAGAGATGGCTCAGGCGGGATTCAATATCTCCTTCTCACACTTTAAATCAGCCGAGGAGGTTGCCCAAGGTTTGGAGGCATCTGCGGGTACTGGCGTAAAGATACTTATCACCTGCGCTGAGTTGGAGTCTGATACCGAGAATACCGTTAAACGCTTCCGTGACCACCCTCAGAATGTAGGATATTTCCTGCGTGATGAACCTACTTGTGAGGGCTTTCCTTCGCTGAGGGAGTTTGCCGAGCGCATACGCCTTGCCGATGATAGCAAGATGCTATATCTCAACCTGCTACCCAACATTGTTAAGCCTATCGACCTCAAGGCTCAATCCTATGCCGATTACGTAGCGCGCTTTATCGAGGAGATAAAGTTGGGTATGGTCTCATTTGATCACTACCCCGTACTTGGAGGTGGTCTGAGAGCGGAGTTCTACGCCAATCTGGAGGACGTTGCCTCTGAGTCACGCAAGGCGGGCGTGCCATTTTGGGCTTTTGCGCTCTCAACGGCACACGATCCCTATCCAATCCCTACACGCTCCTCGCTCCGACTGCAGATCTTCTCTAACCTTGCCTACGGCGCACAAGGAATACAATACTTCACCTATACCAACCCCGGTACTGAGGTGTGGAATTTTCACAACGCACCTATCGATGCCAAGAGTCAGCGCACCGAGGTGTGGGATATGGTTGCCGAACTTAATTGGCAGGTGCAGAGCATGGCCGATGTGTTCTTGGGTGCAGAACTTATAGCACTATACCATACGGGCGAGCAGATTCCTGTGGGGACAAAGGCGCTTGCGGAGGGTAATCTGCCTAAGGAGATTAAGAATGTGGAATCCAAGGGCGAGGGTGTAATCGTATCTGAACTTCGCAATGGGACCAAGCACTATCTCATGATCGTCAACCGCGACCTATACAATACTCAGCGAGTTATTGTGGAGTGTGCACCAGAGGTTAGGCGTGTAATGCCCGATGGAGAGCGTATCTTAGCCTCATGTTACTCTCCTTCGCGTCTTATCGAGGCTGGAGATATGTTGCTCTTTGAGTGGGAAGAGTAGAAATATAAGCTAACCCGCAAAGGTTAGCTTATGTTTTAATTTTGAATTCCTTGCCCCAAACTCCCTAAAGTCCTGAGTTATTGGTTAAATTTTCGTTAAGAGTATGTAACTCTGTTCCGTATATAGATTATTACCATTATCTTTGGGATCGAAAATCGCCCGCAAAGAGTCATTTTCTGAGAGAAAAAGTCTTGGGCGCAAACAACAATTTTATGAGTGAATTATACACTGTAGTCTTAGCAGTACTTGCCATTTTGGCAATTTCGGGTCTCTATGTGGGAGTGACAAACGATGCCGTAAACTTCTTGAATGCGGCCATCGGTAGTAAGGTTGCCAAGATGAAGACCATCCTTTTGGTGGCTTCTGTAGGTATCATTTTGGGTGTGTTGACCTCGAGTGGTATGATGGAGGTTGCGCGTAGCGGTATGTTCAACCCTGCACTCTTTAGTTTCCATGAAATCATGATGCTCTATGTGAGCGTTATGTTTGCCAACGTAATCCTGCTCGACATCTACAACTCGTTGGGATTGCCAACTTCTACTACTGTTGCGTTGGTTTTCAGTTTGTTGGGTGCAGCGATAGCTGTTTCGCTTTACAAAATTGCGGGTGATCCGACACTTTCGTTGGCCAGCTTGGGCGGTTTTATCAACACTACACGCGCCATGGGAGTGATCTCTGCGATCTTGCTCTCGGTAGTCATCGCATTTGTTTTCGGTACGTTTGTGATGTGGTTCTCACGATTGCTCTTCTCGTTCCGTTACTTTGCTATGTTCCGTAAGATGGGTGCCATTTGGTGCGGTTTGTCATTTACGGCTATTGCATATTTTGCGATTTTCAAGGCTCTGAAGGGCATCTTGTCGGGCACAGCTTTCTATACTTGGATCAGCGACAATCTCTTGTTGGCGGTGATTCTTTGCTGGATTACATGCTCGGTGTTGTTGGCCTTTATGCAGCTCTTCAAGATCAATATCTTGCGTATAAATATCCTTTCTGGTACATTCGCATTGGCGTTGGCGTTTGCAGGTAACGACTTGGTGAACTTCATCGGTGTGCCTATCGCGGGACTCGATGCATATAATATCGCCAAGGAGGCTGGCACTATCGATATTACGATGGAGGGCTTGAACAATAACCTCCCTGCGCAGTTTATCTGGATGCTTTTGTCGGGTGTTATCATGGTTATGACTCTTTGGACCTCTACCAAGTCTATGAACGTCTCGCAGACCGAGATCTCGTTGGCTGGTCAGGGCGATGATATGATTGCTGGAGAGCAGGATTCTAACGTATTCTCACGCTCTATCGTGCGTGCTTCGCTTGCTGTGTCGGGCTTCTTCGATAAGGTAATCCCTGTCAAGGCTCAGCAGTTTGTCGAGAAGCGATTCACATATGAGGACGTAGAGAAGAATGGCGCACCATACGATAAGATTCGTGCCGTAGTGAACCTCACCACAGCAGCGTTGCTCATCTCGGTGGGTACCTCTTTGAAGTTGCCACTCTCTACTACCTACGTTTGCTTCATGGTAGCTATGGGTTCTTCTTTGGCCGATAAGGCTTGGGGCCGTGAGTCTGCCGTACACCGTATCTCAGGCGTTATGACCGTGGTGATGGGTTGGTTTGTGACTGGTATCGGCGCGTTTATCATTGCTATTGCGGTGGGCTTGTTGCTCATCTGGGGTGGTACTCCTGCCTTCATCGTGGTGACTATCGCGTGTGCATATATGCTTATCAAGAGCAACTTCAAGAGCTCTAAGAAGAAGGAGTCTATGCCAGAGTCTGCTACTGAGAATTCAGCCGTAGATAATGTGATGGATGAGACTTGCCGTATGATGAAGCTCACTACTCAGATCTATGACCGTACTTTGGTGGCGGTATTCAAGGAGGATCGTAAGGCTTTGAAGGAGTTGGTGCGTGAGTCAGACGAGATTTACAGCGAGTGCCACAAGATCAAATATAGCTTGATGCCTACTCTGCGTCAGATGAAGGGCTTGGGTATGGAGCTTTCGCTCTACTACATTCAGGTGGTGGATTATCTTAACGAGATTGCCAAGGCGTTGGTACATATCACACGTCCAGATTTCGATCATATCGACAACAACCATAAGGGACTCTCAGAGCAGC
>JAFOZN010000111.1 GCA_017391185.1 Alistipes sp.
GTGGCAAGGTGAGTCGTTGGGTAGATCAGTATGATGTCATCCTCGTTCTACCTGATGGAGGATACGACAGCTGGTATTTCGATGCTCCAGAAGACCCGACATATCGTTACGAAACATTTGTGAGCAAGGAGCTTATTGAATATATTGATTCTCACTACAAGAGCCGCAAGAGTAGAGATTTTCGCGCTATCACAGGTCTTTCGATGGGTGGACACGGTGCGATGTATCTCTCGATACACCATCAAGATATATTTGGCTCGGTGGGAAGTATCTCAGGCGGAGTGGATATTCGCCCATTCCCAGGGAATTGGGGTATCTCGAAGCGATTGGGAACAATCGAGCAAAAGCCAGAGAATTGGGAGAAGCATACGGTGATAAACTTGGTGGATGGACTAAAAAATGGCGCACTGAATATCTTAATAGATTGCGGATCGGATGATTTCTTCTACAAGGTAAACTGCAATCTGCATGAGAAACTGCGCAAGGCTGGTATTGCTCACGATTTCTATATTCGCCCCGGAGCACACAATTGGGATTATTGGCGCAATGCAATTCAATACCATCTGCTATATTTCAGCAACTGCTTCAAAAAGGCAGAGGCAAAACAATCCGACAAGAAGTAAAACACACAAAGTATGAAAAAGATATTTTTACTTACGTTAGCTACACTGACCTGCACCCTATCGTGGGCATTTCAGCGAGAGATCATAGCCGTACACAGCGAGGCTATGAACAAAGATATTATGGTCAGAGTATTGTTACCCGATGGCTACTACTCTTCAAAGGAGTCTTTGCCTGTAGTATATGTAATACATGGATTTAGCGACAATTACAAAAAATGGGATGAGAACGCCAATGTAGGACGTTTTGCTGACCAATATAACATGATCATAGTAACACCAGATGGAGGTTATGACAGCTGGTACTTCGATGCTCCAGAAGATCCAACGTATCGTTATGAAACGTTCATCAGCAAAGAGCTAATTAAATATATCGACTCTCACTACAAAACAATCCCTGAGAAAAAGATGCGTGCCATCACTGGCCAATCGATGGGAGGTCACGGTGCGATGTATTTGGCAATACGTCACAAAGATATTTTCGGCTCGGTGGGTAGTACTTCGGGAGGTTTGGATATCCGCCCATTCCCTAAAAATTGGGGCATATCGAAGCGTTTGGGTACTATCGAAGAGCATCCAGAGAACTGGGAGAAACATACTGTTATAAACGTAGTTGACAGCCTAAAGAATGGGGAGTTGAATATCGTTTTCGATTGCGGTTATGATGATTTCTTCTATCAGGTAAACTGCAATATGCACGAAAAACTCCTCAAGATGGGTATTGCTCATGACTTCTTCCGCCGACCAGGTAACCATAGTTGGGGTTATTGGAACAACTCGATACAATATCACATGCTCTATTTCAATAATTGCTTCAGAGATATTAAGTAACACAACAAAACACTTAAAATAATATGAAAAAATTTTTACCCCTCATTTTGGCACTTATCGTTACACAGGCGATATATGCCTCTACACCAGAAGAGCGTGAGCAGACTCGTCAGCGCAACCGCTATGAGTTAGCAGAGCGTTTTACAGCAGGCAAACTGCAAAATATGTTATTCTCGACAAGCGTGGACCCACATTGGTTCAAGTCGGGCGAGAAATTTTGGTATGAGTACAAGACTGGCCAGGGCAATCGCTGGTATATCGTAGATCCAGCAGCTCGCAAGCAAGAGCCACTCTTCGACCATGACAAGATGGCTGCACAACTTACAGAGATTGTGAAGGATCCATACATCGCATCGATGTTGCCTATCCGCAATTTGGATGTTGAGGAGGATGGCGAGACTTTCACATTCGAGGTTACTTCCTCACAAGATGCAAAGCCCAAGAAGCTCTCGAAAGAGGACTCTTTGGCCGGCAAGAAGCCTAAGAAGGTAAGTGGCAAGGAGATTTTCTACTTCTCATACAACTACAAGACTAAGGAACTTAAGCACCTCAAAGACAAGGAGAAGGAGACAAAGTATCTCTATTGGGCATCGGTATCTCCAGATGGTAAGAACGTGGTATATGCCAAGGATTTGAATCTCTACCGAATGTCTCGCGAAGATTACGAGAAGCTCAAGAAGGATGAGAAGGACTCTACAATCACTGAGATCCAGCTCACCAAGGATGGTGTGGTAGATTTCGGCTATGGTCAGCCATACAGCTTGCTCAACACCGACACTCTCTGCGATGGCAAGCGTAAGGGTGTTTATGGTCTTTGGTCGCCTGATTCACGTTACTTTGCAACAATCATCACCGATGAGCGCAAGGTAAAGGATTTGTGGGTAATCAACGCTATAGCTTCGCCACGTCCTACGCTTGAGACGTACAAGTATCATATGCCTGGCGAGAAGGATGCACCACAGTATCACCTTTACCTGTTCGATATGCAGGATAACTCTCGCAAGGAGATTGCAACAGGACGTTTCAAGGACCAGACTTTGAGCCTGGCGAGCAAACCTCGTGAGCACAAGCAGCGTCATATGTATGACCAGCCAAACGTATGGTTGGGAGATGAGAACCGCTTCTTCATAACACGTTCAAGCCGCGATTTGCACCGTATCGACATCTGCTCATACACTATTGGTCAGGATAGCTTGACACCAGTTATCGAGGAGCGCATGAATACATATATCGAGGTTCGTCCACTATCGGCACTGAACAATGGCAAGGAGCTTATACAATGGAGCGAGCGTGATGGATGGGCACACTTATATTTATATAACGATAAGGGCGAGCTAAAACGCCGTTTGACAGAGGGCCCATGGCACGTTCACAACATCTTGAAGGTGGATGAGAAGAACCGCAAGGTATATTTCACCGCAATGGGTAAAGAGAAGGGCGAGAACCCATACTACCAGCACCTCTACTCGGTAAGCCTCGATTCAGGAGAGCCTAAACTCTTGAACAAGGGCGATTATTTCCACACGCCACAGGTAGACGATGCTTGTCGTTACTTTGTTGACAACTATTCACGAGTAGATACTATCCCTGTATCGGCACTCTACGATTGCTTGGGTAACAAGATTATGACACTCCAAGAGAGTGACTTCACTCAGCTCATGGCTAACGGTTACAAGTTCCCTGAGACCTTCACTGTAAAGGCTGCCGATGGAGTGACAGACCTCTATGGTGTGATGTATAAGCCTTTTGACTTTGACTCTACAAAGGTCTACCCTATCGTTGACTATGTATATCCAGGTCCGCAGGTTGAGGCGACAGAGTATCCATTTACTCGTATGACAGTGCGTACTGACCGCTTGGCTCAGGCTGGATTTATCGTCATCACAGTAGGTAATAGAGGTGGTCACCCAGATCGCTCTAAGTGGTATCACAACTACGGTTACGGCAATTTGCGTGACTACGGTTTGGCTGATCAGAAGGCTGCCATCGAGCAACTTGCGGCACGCCACGACTTTATTGATATCAACCGCGTAGGCATCCATGGTCACTCAGGTGGTGGATTTATGTCAACAGCAGCTATTTTGCAGTACCCTGATTTCTTCAAGGCTGCCGTATCGTGTGCAGGAAACCACGATAACCGCATCTACAACCGTTGGTGGAGTGAGACTCACCACGGAGTAAAGGAGCAGGTGAACGACAAGGGCGATACAACATTTGTCTATCATATCAGCACAAATCCAGAGTTGGCAAGCCGTTTGAAGGGACACTTGATGTTGGTACACGGAGATCTGGACAACAACGTACACCCAGGAAATACTACTCGCGTGGCTAACGCCTTGATTCGTGCCAACAAGCGTTTCGATATGCTCTATTTGCCAACACAGCGTCACGGCTTCGGCGATATGAACGAGTATTTCTATTGGCGTTTGGTAGACCACTTCACAGATTATCTGATTGATGGTCGTACCAAGCAGGTGGATATTCCTCAGCGTTAATAACAAATTATGAATACTATAACAAAAGTTATCACAGGGCTTCTCACGATCATGTCGATCGTGAGTTGCTCTGATTTTGGGGATCAGTGTGTAGCTCTATGCGGTGGCAAGGATGTGATCATCATAGATATGTCCAAGTCGGAAGGTAAGAATCTGCATGAAGTATGGCGTTGGAACATAGAAGAGCCTACGGAGGGGCTGCCTGCCGAATATGGCAAGTATCTGAATCCGCTGGATGAATGTAAATTTGTAGATGGCGGCAAAAAGCTACTCCTCACTTCATCACACAGCGGAACTGTATTGATGGATATCAAGAGCAAAAAGGCTCTATTCTATGCTCGTACGCCGATGGCTCACTCGGCTGATTTATTGCCCAATGGACGTATTGCTGTGGCAAATTCGACACACAAAAAGGGCAATTCACTCGAATTGTATGACATCAATAAGCCTGAGTTGGTATTGTTTAAGGATTCGCTCTATTCGGGACATGGTGCAGTATGGATGGATGAGAGAGAGTCTCTTTTTGCTTTGGGGCATGATTGTCTGAGAGAGTATAAGCTCAAGGATTGGGCAAGCGAAAAGCCAAGTCTGGAGCTAAATAGTTCGTGGAAATTACCCGTAAGATCGGGACACGATCTGAGTCGAGTGGATAAAGATAGGCTGCTCATTTCGGGACACGAGGGCGTGGTATGGTTTGATCTTAAGAGCGAGGAATTTGCACCATTTGAGCCCTTGAAAAGCACACTCAACGTAAAATCGGTGAATTATGATGCCAAGAGCGAAAGGTTGATCTACACCAAAGCCGAAGAGAGTTGGTGGACTCACAATATCTATCAAGAGTCACCCGACAAGGTAATCACGATAGACAGTATGAAGATATATAAAGTAAGACCACTTAAATAAAGGTTGCAGAAGGTTGTTGAAATTCAATGAGTTCAACAACCTTTTTTCTTTACATGTGAAGAAAAAAACCAAAATATTTGGGGGGGGGAATTTTTACTTAACTTTGTGGAACTTTTGTTTAACTTAACATTACAATTTAATCATGAAACAATTTTTACTCGTGATCATGGCTATCTCAACTACTTTCTCAGTCATGGCACAAACGCCCGAGTGGCAGAAGAAACTCGATGAGGTCTCAAAATTGGGAGATCAGTATTATGAACAAAAAAATTGGAAAAAGTTGGTCGAATGTGTCGAAAAAGAGGGGCAGATAATAATGGCACAGCCTGACTCAGTGCGCATAGCTTACATGGGATCAACTGAGCTATCGGCAAACGGCCACTACTACAATTTGGCTTGTTATAGTGCTTTGGCAGGAAACAAGAGCAAAGCTCTAAAAAGTTTTGAAGATTTTACCGATATTGCGATAGGCAATGAGGAGATCAACATAAACCATATCCGAACAGATAGCGATCTTAATAGTTTGAGAGAGGAGCCTCGTTTTAAGACCTGTATGGAGAAACTTAGTAAATGGGGCGATTATAAACAAAAGCTCAAAGATGCCTCACAATATGTACGAGGTTATGTCCCCGATGGATTCCGTTTCCGCTACGCATCGCCCAATGATCCCGATTTGGTACGCCTGCGCAAGGAGTTTAATCTGGATAGCATAGCAGGTGCTGGAGATGAAATCTCGAAGATCAAGAACCTACTACATTGGGTACATGAGGTAGTGCCACATGACGGAGGATCGTACAACCCTGAGATTAAAAACACCATCGACATGATAGAGTTATGTCGCAAGGAAAATCGTGGCGTAAATTGTCGAATGATGGCGCAAATGCTTACGGAGGTATATTTGGCAATGGGATTCAAGGCTCGATTTGTAACCTGCCTGCCACGCGATTTCGTAAGCGATTGCCACGTGATTACCACAGTTTACAGTTGCACGCTCAATAAATGGCTATGGGTAGATCCTACATTTGATGCGTTTGTGATGGATGAAAACGACACCATGCTCTCGATAGCCGAGGTAAGAGAGCGTTTGCGCACAGACAAATTCCTTAAAATAAACGATTATGCCAATTGGAATCACCGTTCTAAGCAGACCAAAGAAGATTACATAGATCGTTATATGGCAAAAAATCTATATTATTTGGTGTGCATGGAGTGGAGCAGATTCAATGCCGAGACCAAAATCGAAGGTAGAACATACCGATATATAGCTCTGATGCCGTATGAGATGGTTGGCAAGGATGCATCACCAGCGGTGAATTGGCATCAGTTGCGAGTATCAGATGATCAGTGGTTCTGGCAATCGCCATACGCTGAATAGAGTTAAGTATTATAAAAAAGTCCGATGGCGAAAACCATCGGACTTTTTCGTGTACCCCCTCAGGGACTCGACTGCGCTACTTACGGCAGGCAGTCGTGTGCTCGATTTTTACATACCCCCTAAATCCCCCTTTGACAAAGGGGGACTTGTCAGGGTTCTCGTCCTATAACATACAACAAAAAGATCCGATGGAAAAACCATCGGATCTTTGCAGTACCCCCTCAGGGACTCGAACCCTGGACCTTAGCATTAAGAGTGCTCTGCTCTACCAACTGAGCTAAAGAGGCGTACCAATCATTTACTGATTGCGAGTGCAAAGATAAGGCACTTTTTTGTTCTGTGCAAATATTTTTGCAAACTTTTTAATAAAATTTTCAATTTATCAATCGCTATTCCACTCCTCGACAGCATCAAGGTAGAGTACAGGGCGTGTATTTTCCCATCTCTTAAGCTTTAAGTAGCTCTCGTAGAGATTGATACCGTTAGAAGACTCCTCGGCCATGATGTAACCAATCACACAAGCCTGACCGCGTGTAGTACGATAAGAAGTCTCTACACGATCCAGATAGGCGTTCTTCCACTTGGGATCATTACTTGGATTACCGCCCACACGGCGAGAAATACCACTATTCTTGGTATTAATCGGAATCTGAGCTATAACATACATTCCCAACGAATCACACATACGATAGACATTCTGAGGCACAGCACCCATCTTAAAACGCAAAGCGTTATACTTGAGAACTCGTGCCGCAACAATATCCTTATCTGTAACGGTCAGAGGATCGAAATCGCGGTAGAAAAGCTCGGTCTTGATACCGTTGATCAAGAAATCGCCATCCTCATTAACAGCCACAGTACGGAAACCGATCATGTGAGACTGGTACTCTTGGTAACGTCCCTCAATCTGAGTCTTGATATTGAGGCGATAGCGAACAGGCATTTCGGCACACCAAGTCAAGGCATAAGGGATATTAGCCATAAACTTGATGGTATCCTCCTGACGCATACCAAGCTCTATATCACGATGGCCATAAGTCACAACGGTGGTGTCGGGCGCAACCAACTCATAGTGGATGCGAGCCTTCTTGGGATTCAAAGTCTCGGTCTTAACAACCAAACCAAGCTCCACCTTGGCAGTTTCGCTATTCATATCCACATGAGTAGTATGTACCACATCACGCACTCGAATCATAGGCTGAGACATCACATATACCTCACCCACATGGTAATCGGTGCGCTCGTTGAAGCACTCCATTTTACGACTGAAGTGGTCTTTCAGCACTCGGATAGAGATGGTATTGGCCTCCTCTTTGGATGCCTTAGTGATATTAAACTCAGCAGGGGTAAAGGCATTGGCTGAATAGCCCACCTTCTTACCGTTAATTAACACCTCATATGCTCCCGAAGCCTCATCTACATAGAGGATGGCTTGGCGGCTGAGCCAAACGAAAGGAATCACATATTTAGAGGTAAAGACCACCGCATCGGCCTCCTCGGTACGAGTCCAATTCTTCACAGGACGCAGGTACTTTGAAGCCACAGCTCCCGCACCCAAACGCTGAGCCTCCTCAGCAGTCGGATATGGCACAACCTTAGAGCGCGCCACCTCTCGGCCAAGCGATACATACTCTGGAGAGTCGTACTCCTGAGCCCAGATGGTACCCACCGAAGCAGCCAAAAGTGCTATGATAAAAACAAGGCGTTTCATATTTTCGCTTTATTTATTATATTTGTAGGGTCAAAGTTATAAAAAATTTTATTGATTCGATGATTTCCACGCCAAAACTCAACTTCCCAGCCATAAAATTGAGGGCAAAAGAGGAAGATGGGCATACACTGGTCTTTGACGGCGTACGTCAAATATATATCGTACTAACTCCAGAAGAGTGGGTGCGCCGTCATTTGGTGGAGTTTCTAATCTCACATTGCAAGGTAGCTATAACAAACATCATCGAGGAGTATCCCATAAATCTCAATAGCATGGCACAAAGAGCCGATGTGGTGGTGATGGGACGAGATGCCCAGCCACTACTTTTGGCTGAGTGTAAGGCTGCAGATATCAACATCGAGGATGAAAAGATATTTTATCAAGCAACCCGCTACAACGCCATACTCGGAGCGAAGTATATACTGCTGACAAACGGATTAAAACATCTTTGTTACCAAAAATCGGCAGAAGGATATGTTCGTTGCCAAAGATTACCTATTCTTGGAGAATAGTCTCTAAGAGGACAAAGGCCGATCAAGACTAAATGCCCTTGCTATCTAAAAACTCTCGGAACTGGTCTCGGTAATTGGCACTCAGCGGAACATACTCATCGTTGGATAGATAGACTCTACCTCTGGCATATCCTTTTACATAATTCAGATTAACGATATAGGAGCGATGCACTCGCATAAAACTCTTGCTCGGCAAAGCCTGCTCCATATTCTTAAGGCGGAACAATGTAGTGATAGGCCTTCCATTGGCAAGGTGGATGCGAATGTACTCACCCACACTCTCGATATAGATTATATCGACAAACTTTACAAGCGAGACTTTATAATCGGCCTTAATCGAAATACAATCATTCTCATCTGTAGATAGGCTCTTATCTTCTCTGGCCAATGAGGCCTCTCCTTCGGTTGATTTTGCCTTCATCGAGATCAGCTCGGCGAGCGAGATTGCCTTCTTCACTGCGTGTGAGAAATCTTCATATGGAAATGGCTTAAGAAGATAATCTATGGCATCCAAACGGAAACTCTCCACAGCATACTCAGAATAGGCCGTAGTAAAGATTATCATAGGGGCCTTCTCCAAACTACGCACAAACTCTACACCCGAAAGATCAGGCATATTGATATCGACAAACATCAAATCAATCTTCTCGCTCTGTAACACCTCTTGCGCCTCTTTGGCACTACAACACAAAGCGACAAGTTCCAGCTCGCTCTCACGGCGAATATAACTTTCGATTTGACGAAGAGCCAAAGGCTCATCATCTATGGCAATACATCTTAACATCTCTTAATAGGAATTGACAGTTCAACTTTATACTCTAATTCACTCTTATCATCTATTCGGAGCGAGTAATCATCATTAAATAGTAGGCGTAGTCGCTTCTTGGTATTATCCAAGCCTACACCACCACTCTTGTCAGGAGATTGCAAATGGCGCGAATTACGCACCTCGCAATAGAGTCGTGACTCGGCTATACGGATATTTATATGCACAAACGATGGTTTGTTGTAGCTCACTCCATGTTTGAATGCATTCTCCACAAATACAATTAACAACAGAGGCGGAATCTGAGCATTCATCGGCAAAGGCTCCTCTACGTCTAATCTCACATCGACCTTATCGGTATAGCGGATACGCATCAGATTTATATAATTCTCGATAAATTGTATATCGTTGGAGACTTTTATCAAAGCACTTTCCGAATCGTACAACACATATCGCATCATCTTCGAGAGCTCGATTACGGTATCTTTGGCCGCTTCGGGGTCAATATCGACCAAGGCGTGGATATTATTGAGCGTATTCATAAAGAAATGGGGGTTAATCTGATACTTCAGATAATCCATCTCGACTTGAAGCGACTGACGTTCCAGAGCTATCATACGTTGTTCATCATTGATGGACTTGAACATATATTTAATGGCACAATTTACACCCAATAGAAACATACCCAACAAGACATTCCAATGCCATGCAAGGTCGGTAAACGAGGCTCTACCATGTATAATATATAGCTCTCCACCTGCCGCATAGGAGTGACGTTGGATAGAATTTTGGTAATACTCCAACGAGAAGAACATCGCCACAAGCATCACTACAGTCACCATAATATAGGCAACATAACGGTGCTTAAAGAGCAAATGAGGAACAAGTATTGAATTGTTGATAACAAAAATCAAGATATATGGCAATAGTTTACTCCACGCAGTAAAGAGATTGACCAAGTAGATATGCTCCTCGGACATCATCTTGGAGTTGAGAATCGGCACCAAAAGCGCCATCGACCATACAGTAAAGTATAACAACCCCTCGCCTATGGCTGGTTTATTGGTATTTCTTGCCATATAGAACCTCTATTTATATTCCATAATAAGCTCCATCATGCGTCTATCGAGCTTATGACCTTTATAATTTTCATACTTAACATCTTGGCGACCACTATCCAACACTCCGAAAGAGCCATAGAGATTCCACAAAGACCAGCCCCAGCCAAACTCGCGGAAGATATCGAACTGATCTCTGAGCCACTTTAGAGCTACATCGTGTGGAGTACGATTGTGACAACCAAACTCACCGATATGCACAGTACCACCCGCCTGCTCCCATGGAATCCAATTACGGCGCAAAGTCTCCTGCAGCCACTCCTTATCGTAGTAATTATCGCCATCCTTCATAGGCCAACCCAACTTCTCTTTAGGCAGATACATAGGGCCATTACCATATACCCAATTTGCCTCATAATGTGAGATTATCATAGGTTGATAGCCTCGACCACTCTGGATGATATTGTCGATATCGGTAATACTCATCAATGGACGATTACCCACATCCAAACCATCTACGATAATCATGCGTTTGGGACTTACGTCACGTATAGTCTTGATGAGATGGCGCACAACATGCTCATATTTCTCATCCTGAATCGAAGGAGCCTCATTTATCAAGTTGAAACTCAAATACTTTGTCGGATAGGATTTATATCGCTCGGCAAACATCTTCCAATGGAAGGCACACGCCTCAAGTGCAGCTTCATCCTCGAAGAGATTAGCCTTGGGCTTGGGTGGATTGATGCAATAGCCTGGGGCACGATGGAAATTGAGATTGACATGAATCTTATATTGCTTACCCAACTCGACAACTTTGTCAATATCGCGCATACACTTCTCATCTACCCGATACCAATCATCCTCACTACTCCAGCACCAATAAGAGAGAGGAATACGAGCAAAATTAAAGCCCCATTCGGCCATAATCTCGAAATCCTCCTCACTAAAAGCTGTCGGATAATCAGGATTAAACTTGTTTAAGAGGTTGAATCCTATCAATCGCTCCTTAACCTTTGGCTTAGGTGCAGACAGCGATTTAGGCGCAACAGAACCAAACGAAGACTCCATAGCACGAATAGAATTATGCGACATTATACCCAACGAAGCCGCGGCCATAATGCGAAGAAACTCTCGGCGATCAATCTCTTTTTTAAACATAGCTAAGTGGTATTTTAAAATTTCCCCATTACAAATATATATTTTTTCGGAGAGATTATCAAACTCAACCAACAAAAGAGCCCAAACTAAGAGAAGAAGTAGAGAAATTATGAGTATATTTGTTAAATAATATGCTCGGCAGATGTTATAAAAATCTTTTTCGAGCGTATTATATATAAAGTATAACCCCAAAAAGCAATCTGATATGAGACTACTATTAGCCCTATTTGCTATTCTTATCACTACTCCTTTATTTGCTCAGGAGAGCCAACTCCCGCATATGTTTGCCCATCGAGGATGTTGGAGCAAAGCCCCTTCGGGCGAGTTTGACATCCCCGAAAATAGTGTTGCTGCAGTGACCGCTGCAGCTCGTATGGGCTATGAGGGTATTGAGTGTGATGTGCACTACACCAAAGACAAAAAGATGGTGATTCTGCACGATGGGACTCTAAATCGCACCATGCGCCGAGCATCGGACTACTCTAAGTTAGAGAAGCCGATACGTCTGGCGGACATAACCTTTGAAGAATTACGCCGCGATTATGTTTTGGAGTCGGTAAACCCTGCTTTACGCACACCTATCCCAACTTTGGAGGAGCTACTTGTGGAGTGTAAAAAGCAAGGTATAGTCCCTATGCTGCATAGCGATCTTTGGGAGTCATACGAGATGGCTCAAGAGATGTTTGGCGATGGTTGGATATGTTTTACGGGCGGAATAGCTCATATGCAAAAGGTGAGAGCATTCTCTGGTTGCATGATCATGTTGGCAATAAATAGCGGTACGGCAGAGGAGAATATCGCCAACCTTCGCAAGATAGGTGGCAAATGCGGAGTATCGACAATGAACTACAAACTCTACACGCCCGAATTCTGCAAGGCAATCACAGATGCTGGTTTCGATGTGCAGGCTTCAATCTTCCCTGCGCCACAAGAGGCTATCGGACAACGCAACGGAATTACGTATCAGCTCACCGACTTTTCGTTTATGCCACCAGCAGGCGCAAAGCCCAAGTATTCTTATAAAATTGGTATGAACAAACTTTCGATAGCTTTGATGGCATTGAACAAGAAGAATCGTAAAC
>JAFOZN010000112.1 GCA_017391185.1 Alistipes sp.
AGCAGCAGAAACAGAAGGCTGGTAAGAGATAGTCAGCGCAGATACCTTATATAATATATGCCCGAAGGTTTTGGCCTTCGGGCATATATTGTTTTATCAGTGTCGTGGTGATATCATGTTATGTTGAGATGATTACCACTCCATCGGGTAGCACCTCTCTGCATCGCGTTTTAGCTGCTCTTGAAGCTCAGAGATCGAGTCAAAGCGTTGTTCGTCTCTTAGTTTGGAGAGTAACTCTACCTCGATCTGCTTTTCGTATAAATCACCCTCATAATCGAATATATGTGCCTCCAACAATCGGCTCTCTCCATCTACCGAAGGGCGACAACCGATATTGGTCATAGCTTTGTAACTTCTGCCCCCAAAGCTCACACGCGAGAGATATACTCCGTTGGCAATATCTATATTTGTGGCATCGAGATTCGCAGTCGGGAATCCCAATCTGCGACCTAACTCAGCGCCGTGTATTACTACTCCTTTTATTATCATCCGTAAATCGTGTCGTTATTAAAAAAAGTGGCATAGCCACTTTCTTTTATATATTATGTGTGAGCTTCTGCACCACAGAGAACTCCGAGAAGAACTCCTTGGCCAATACTCTCAACACAGTATATGATGGTATGGCGAGCAACATTCCGAGAATACCTGCCATATAACCAGCTATCAAAATCACCAAAAATACCTCCAGCGGGTGTGCCTTTACTCGCTCTGAGTAGATTGTTGGCTGGAGCACGAAATCGTCAAACCCTTTGATGCAGAATAATATACAACCAATGAGGAAGAAACTTCCGATGGCGGTCATGCCATGTATAGGAGCAATGATGCCAATACATGCCGAGATAATGCCACCAATGAGTGGACCAGCATAAGGTATGACATTCATCACGCCCATAATCAACCCCACGAGCAGGGCGTTATCGGTCTTCATGCCGAAGAGAATCATCACAGTAGATATTACCACCATCAGGATCAAACTCTCGGTCAGAATACCCGTAAAATAGCGCGACAGAAGCACCGTGATGGAGTCCAATGCGCAAGTGACGTTACCATGCAGACGCTCTGGGAATAGTCCCTTGACCATAGAGTAGAATAGACCATCCTCCTTGAGGAAGAAGAAGGTGATGAATGTTATTGAGAAGATGCTGATGAGCATTGACAGCGCCAAATTGATTATCGAAGTGAAGGTGTTGTTGATGGTATTGTAATTAACAAACTCCTTTAGCGTAGAGATAATCGTGTCTGACAGAGAAAATTCCGTCACAGGCAAGGCGAACATACGTTGCAGGTATATCTGCGCGTGAGATATAGGCTGTTCGACTGATGCCAATACCGAAGAAAAATCAAGTTGGGTGAACTCGTTGATTTTATTGAAAATAAGAGGGATAAAGAGCGAAAAAATCGAAGCAAAGACTACGAAAATCACTAAGAGTGTAGCCGATGCAGCGGCCCAGCGAGGTAGCTTATGTTTACCGATATGTTGCTTCGAGAGCCAGTTGACCAATGGTCGTCCCATGATAGCCAACACCGCCGAAACGAGTATATAGATAACCACAGAGCTGAAGTACCATACCAAAAAGAGTATGGCCGCAGCGATTGCGATACCTACTACGAATCGTAATATGTTTTGTGGTGTGACTGTCATAGCGTTATCCCCCCCCTCGGTCGATTTTACTTACTCTGATCTACCGAGCTATTCTTAAGGCGCAAAAGTGGAGTCTGTGATCCGACTACAGGATCTCCGATCTCGACCAATAGCTCGCTATCCTTTGGTACAAGTACATCAATTCTCGAACCGAACTTGATAAAACCGAAAACATCATTCTGTTTTACCTGATCACCTACCTTAATATAGGATACGATGCGGCGAGCGATAAGTCCTGCTACCTGACGGAAGAGGATCTTCTCACCGTTGTCAAGTTTCACCACAGTAGTGGTACGCTCATTCTCGGTTGATGATTTAGGATGCCATGCGATGAGGAAGCGTCCTGGGTGATACTTAAAGTAGTCGATAACGCCGCCTACAGGCAACCAGTTCATGTGAATGTTGGTAATTGACATGAAGATAGAGATCTGCAACATATCCTGCTTCAGATACTCATCCTCATATACCACCTCAGTTACTACTACGCGTCCGTCACAAGGCGAAAATACCAACTCAGGATCGTGGATCTTGGCACGTTTTGGCTCGCGGAAAAAGGCGATGATAAAGAACCAAAATGCAATGAGAATCACCGCGCTGGTGATAAGCAGGCTCATGCCGAAGTGGTGGCTCTGGAAGTAATAGATAAGCAGCCAAAGGACAAGACAGATGAGTCCCGATACTGCGATTATTCTGTAACCTTCTTTGTTGATTTTCATAATATATAGAAGTTTTAGGTTTTACTATAGGATTAGTGTAACGAATAGAACATATACAAACGCAAATGGAGCAGAGAAGATCAGCGCATCGAAGCGATCCAACCAACCTCCATGTCCAGGGATGAAGTTTCCTGAATCCTTGACATCTACCGAGCGTTTGAATAGAGACTCTACCAAATCTCCGAATACTCCAGCGATAGCAGCAACCAATGCCATGCCGATCCACACCACAGGCTCGGTATCGAGGACAAGTGATGCTACATATCCCATTGCCATAGCTCCAATCAATCCACCAAAGAAACCTTCCCATGATTTCTTAGGTGAGATGCGCTCAAAAAGGCGGTGACGGCCCAATGTGATACCAAAAAGGTATGCAAAGACATCGTTGGCCCAAATGATGAATATGTAGAACAAAACGATCCATGGATTCCATCCGCCACTGCTTGTTCCCAACAATGCTGGGATGAGGATCAGCAACGAAAGAGGCATAGCCACATAAAGCATACCCATAATCGTGGAGCCGATATTGGCAATGGGAGTAGTGCTTTTGCGGTAGAGCTCACAGATGAACATCAATGGTACGAGCAGAAGCAATGTGACGATGGTCATGCCAAATATAATGGCAAAGAGTGAATCATTAGTGCTATCCTTTGTCGCAAACATAAAGAATAGCGAGATACTAATAAGCATTGTCAATACTCCGCCAAAGAGCCCCAATAGCTTCATTGGCTGGTAGCCCGCTTTCTGAGCGAAGTTATAAAATTCCCATATTCCGCCCAAAGCAATTATTGTCATAAGTGCCATAAAGCTCCACTCCGAAGCAAGTATGGCTCCCAATACGATGGCCAGCATCACTGCACCGCTTAGGGTACGCACTATAAAGTTCTTCAGTTTATCATTCATATTTTGGGTTACTCTTTAGAGTATTTATTTCAAATGTTTTTATTCCGATAATTTAGGCCTCTTTCTCAACCTACTTCTCGACTTTTACTTCGGTCTCTACTTTTTCAGGGGTCTCTTCTCTTGGAGCTTGCTCCTCCTTCTCTTCGAGCGACTGAGCCGATGGTCCGAGTATTGTCTCGATGTCTTCCGAGTAGATGGTCTCCTTCTCCAGAAGCATATCTGCCATCTGGTTGATCTTATCGTTATACTGCTCGATTAGTGTGCGAGCCTTGTTGTATGCATCATCCAATATGCGGCGTACCTCCTGATCAATCTCTGTGGCGAGTTGCTCGCTATATGGTTTAGTGAAGGTGTCGCGCGTACCCGTAGAGTCATAATAGCTAATAGGACCGATCTTTTTGCTCATGCCATAGTATGCAACCATAGCATAAGTCATCTTTGTAGAACGCTCCAAATCGCTCAACGCTCCAGCACCCAAAGTGCCGTAGTTAACCTCCTCGGCAATACGACCTCCAAGCAGACCTGCCAACTTAGCCTCCATAACCTCGTTGGTAACATGTACTCGCTCCTCATCAGGTACAGACCACGTAGCACCCAGACTGTTTCCACGAGGGATAACCGTAACCTTCAATACAGGATCGCACTCCTTGAGCATCCACATCACAGTAGCGTGTCCTGCCTCATGGATTGCCGTTGCACGGCGCTCTGCCTTAGACATAGGCTTATTACGCTTCTCCAAACCTCCGACAACACGGTCGATAGCAGCCATAAAGTCATCGCGCTCAACTAACTTCTTATTCTTACGAGCTGCGATCAACGCTGCCTCGTTACAGATATTGGCAATATCCGCACCTGAGAATCCTGGAGTCTGACGAGCCAAGAATTTACGATCTATGTTTTTGTCCATCTTGATATTGCGCAAGTGGACATTGAAAATCTCCTCACGCTCATTTACATCTGGCAATCCTACATCAATCTGGCGGTCAAAACGTCCTGCGCGCATCAAGGCCTTATCCAAGATATCGGCTCGGTTTGTCGCTGCCAAGACAATCACACCTGTGTTGGTCTGGAATCCATCCATCTCGGTGAGCATCTGGTTGAGAGTATTCTCTCGCTCATCGTTGCCTGAGAATCCAGCATTCTTACCTCTGGCACGTCCTATGGCATCAATCTCATCGATGAATACGATACATGGAGCCTTCTTCTTAGCCTGCTCGAAGAGGTCTCTTACTCGTGAAGCACCTACTCCGACAAACATTTCCACAAAGTCAGATCCTGAGATAGAGAGAAATGGCACATTTGCCTCTCCCGCTACGGCCTTAGCCAGCAAGGTCTTACCTGTTCCTGGAGGGCCTACAAGCAATGCTCCCTTAGGAATTTTGGCGCCCAGATCCTTATATTTCTGAGAATTGCGTAGAAAATCTACGATCTCCATAATCTCAGTCTTAGCCTCGGCAAGTCCCGCCACATCCTTGAATGTAACACGCTTATTGGGATCATCCTTATCAAACTCCTGAGCGCGGGCCTTACCTACATTCATGATGCCACCGCCTGCTCCACCTGCACCGCGCGACATACCACGAATAAAGAGAAACCATATACCGATTAGGAATACCCAAGGCAAAAGGTTAAAGAGAATATCTGTCCAGCCATGTTTTTCGTTGTTATACTCGATGCTGACAGGATTGTTCTCCAATCCAGAATCTGCCACAGCCTGCTTTACATCTCTATCCAAAATATCCACCGAACCGATGGTAAAGGTGAGCTGTTTGCCATATTCTGGGATACGCTTGAAGCGATTTCCCTCCTCAGCATTGTGATACTGCTCGATGGCTTGATCCGTAAGATATACCTCAGCCTCATCCTTGTTGATGACCTTAATGCGCTCTACCTCGCCTTTGAGA
Organism: Alistipes sp.; assembly: GCA_017391185.1. GTDB lineage: Bacteria > Bacteroidota > Bacteroidia > Bacteroidales > Rikenellaceae > Alistipes. The sequence continues at coordinate 5,166 of JAFOZN010000112.1, forward strand.
ATCATCTGCTCTACGGTATTCCAATCTGCTGCTACAGGTACACTTCTACCTTCGGCAAAGAGCGAATAGCCGATAATACCGAGGATGATTACACCCCAGAACCACATAAAATTGGGGCGAATCTCTATGTTTGTTGTCTTTTTCTTTTTAGCCATTTTTATAATTCGTATTCATATTTTTTCATTGGAGCATCGGCCCAAAGCTCTTCCAATTTATAAAACTCTCTCAAATCGCTTTGGAATATGTGTACTACCACATCTACATAATCCATCGCAATCCAAAAGGCATTCTGCTGGCCCTCGATGCGCCAAAGTTTTTGGCCGAGTTTCTCATATACATCCTTCTCGATGCCGTCTGCGATACCTGCAACCTGTGCGTTGGAGTCGGCATTACATACGATGAAGTGTGAGCAAATAGCTCCATCGAAACCAGTCAAATCCAATGATACAATATCCTTACCTTTTTTGTCCTGTATGGCGGTAACTATAGTTTCAATCAATTTTTCCATAATTATTTTAGCTATATCAATCTGTTAAAATTATACATATACATAACTTTGCAAAGATAGTATTTTTTAGGTAAGAATGAAAATTATAGACTCTCTTTATATTAGTTTCTATACTTTTTAACCAAATAAAACAACTTTTATTTGTTATAGGATATTATTTAATAACAAAGAACCCTGTACAAAGCGTGGGGAGGTTTGTACAGGGCTGTGTGTGAAATGAAATTTGTCAGGGGCTTATCTTGCAGCCTTCTCCATGCTGATTTTTTCGAGTATAGTCTTCTCTAAAGCGTTGATAATCGACTCTTTGACATAGGTGCGGCGGATGGCGATTGCAATGCGGCGCGAAGTGGCACCTTTGGCCAAAGTTTTGACTTGTTGTTTACGCCCGATTGGGATATATTCCAGAGCCATTTCGGGGATGATTGTCAGTGATGAGGAGCAATCTACGATTCTCATCAAAGTATCGAGTGATCCCGATTCAAAGGAGTAGTGCGAAGGCACACTTCGTCTGGCTTGACAGAGCTCCAAAATCTGATCACGCATACAGTTACCGGGGCTTAGTAGGATGAGGTCTTTCATGTCGATATCCTCGATGCGGATGTTTGAACGCTCAATAAGCGGATTAGATTGCGAAACATAGGCGTAGAACGTGTCGCTGAAGAGGTCTCTCTCGATGATGCCCTCGCCACAAGTGCCGCTTGCTACCAGCGCTGCATCAATGCGATCATGTTTCAAAGCCTCGATTATGTCTCCAGTCACCATCTCTCTGATTTCCAGCTCTACACGGGGGTATCGCTTGACAAAATCGGGGATGAATTTATGCAGTAGATATGGCGCAATTGTAGGGATTACACCCAAACGGATTTTACCCGCAGTTTCGCCTTTTAATTCGGCAACAGACTCGCGGATATAGTTGTATGTGCGCAATGCCTCCTGAGCCTGTGCGATTACCACAGCTCCTGCCTCAGTAGGGATTACAGGCTTTTTGGAGCGATCCAAAAGTATTACGCCCAACTCCTC
>JAFOZN010000113.1 GCA_017391185.1 Alistipes sp.
CCTCAGGGAATTGTCTCTGAAAACTATGACATTACGACCATTTTAGAGAAGGTGGCATATTTTGTCAAGGAGGCAGAGGAGCGCAATGATAAAAACTAAGTGTGCGAGGAGTGATGAGAGTTTTCAGAGGTGTAGATAATCTTCCCACATTCGATAGGGCAGTGGCGACTATGGGCTCCTTCGATGGAGTGCATGGAGGACACCTTGTACTCATTAGGCGCGTAATAGAGCGTGCCAAGGAGTTGGGAGGGGAGAGCGTTGTACTCACCTTTGACCCTCATCCACGTTATGTACTCGGTACGGGCGAGGATATGTTGCTTTTGAGTACATTAGAGGAGAAGATAGAACTTTTGGCGAGGGCTGGAGTTGATAATCTTATAGTAATCCCCTTTACGCGCGAATTTAGTCAGCAGACGCCAGAGGAGTTCCTGCGCAATGGATTAACTCGAATCGGTATAGAAAGGCTTGTAGTAGGGTATAATCATCGTTTTGGGCACAATAAAGAGGGTGATTACAATTACTTGGAACGCGAGGATAGATCATTTAAAATCGAGATGGTCGAACAACAACTGATCCATGATAATAAGGTCAGTTCTACGATCATTCGCAAAGCTATCGAGGAGGGAGATATGGCTCAGGCATCGGTTTTGCTGTCGCATCCATACCTTATTATATGTAATATAGATAAAGAAGGTGTGGTGAACGGTATAGATAATCAAAAGTTGTTACCGCAGGAGGGTGTGTATGAAATTAAAGCTAATGGACAGCCTTGTAAACTGAAGATTTCAGAAAATAGAGAGTTGAGCCTTATAGGATGGAGTGATTTGGCGGATGGAATAAGCCCTAACGAATCTAAAGTAATGCTTGAATTAATATAGATAGAATACTATAAATCATGTCGATAATATCATACGAATTTAAGACCAGAGTACGTTACAAGGATACCGACCAGATGGGTGTTATGCACCATGCAAACTACATAGTGTTGTACGAAATGGCTCGCACCGAGTGGCTCAGATCGATGGGCTTACCTTATGCTGAGTTTGAGCGCAGAGGTGTAATGTCTCCTATCATAGAGGTAAATCTCAAGTACATGGGTCCAGCATTCTATGATGAGGTATTGACCGTCAAAGTGGCGATGGAGGAGATGCCATCGGCTCGCTTGGTAATCCCTACCGAAGTATATAATGAGCAGGGGAAACTCATCAATCGAGGGTCGGTGACACTCGGCTTTATCAATGCTGAGACTCGCCGTCCATGTCGTGCCCCAGAGTGGTTTATCGAGGCTATAAATCGCGAGATAGAGAAGAATGAAAATATAGAGTAACCCCAAAAACTATAAAAGATGAATACCAACGGCAAACTATATTTTTACGAGATAATAGGAGTATTTTTTATCCTCACACTCTACTATTTTATAGCCGAGCATAGCTCATGGTTTATTGCCATGCCTGCACTCTTTTTGGGCCTTGCTACACTCGCCCATAGTCGTGAGGGTGGTTGGGCAATCCCCGCCGCGTTGTTTCTATCTGCTATAGGTGACTATCAAGGTTCGGAGCATAATTTCATTCTTCAGGTGTTATTCTTTGCCTTGGCTCATATCTTCTATATCGTGGATTTTCTGCCGAAGCGAAATCTCTCTAATAGAAACAAATACGTAGCTTCTATACCATATATCTATGCCGTAGCATTCCTTATTTTGCTTATTTCACACATGAATCACGCTGTAGAGATGGTGGCCGTAGTGATCTATGCTCTGATTATTGCTACGATGGGGGCTTCAGCACTTGTTATGGAGATTAAGCATAAATGGTGGTATGTAATAGCTGCCGTGCTATTCATCTTCTCAGATTCGGTGATCGTATATAACAAATACATCGAGCATATCCCCAACGCTTCATTGTGGATTATGACCACATATTATGCAGCACAGGGACTCTTTGCTACACTTTGTCTGCTTCGCCGCAAGGAATAATCTGCCAACATACATATTTTCTGCCATAGGCCATGCGCATGAGTGACAATTTGTCACAAAAAGCGTAGTGGCACATAGTTTGTGTCTATGCTATTAAGAAGCAAATAATCAAACAAAAACTATAATAAGATGAAAAACGGAAAAATTGGTGTAACTACGGAGAATATATTTCCCGTTATCAAAAAATTCCTCTATTCGGATCACGAGATCTTTTTGCGTGAGTTGGTATCGAATGCAGTAGATGCCACACAGAAACTCAAGACACTCTCATCGAAGGGTGAGTTTAAGGGCGAGTTAGGTAATATCAACATTTCGATTGATGTTGATACAGATAAGAAGACTCTCACCGTTACAGATCGCGGTATCGGAATGACCGCCGAGGAGATAGATCGCTATATCAATCAGATTGCGTTCTCTGGCGCAGAGGAGTTCCTTGCCAAGTATAAGGATCAGGCTATTATCGGTCACTTCGGTTTGGGATTCTACTCTTCGTTCATGGTTGCCGATAAGGTGGAGATTTTCACTCAGTCATACAAAGAGGGCGAGAAGCCAATGCATTGGGTATGTGATGGCTCGCCTGAGTATGAGATGGAGGAGCTCTCAGAGAGCCGCGAGAGAGGTACTTCTATCGTGCTCCACATCTCGGATGACTGCAAAGAGTATGGCCAGAGAGAGAAGATCGAGGAGCTCTTGAAGAAGTATTGCCACTTCCTGCCAGTGCCTATCGTATGCGGTAAGGTCAAGGAGTGGAAGGATGGTAAGTATGTTGATACCGAGAAGGATAACATCATCAATGATACCACACCTTTGTGGACTCAGAAACCTACTGAGATCACCGAGGTGCAGTACAAGAAGTTCTACTCGGAGCTTTATCCTATGAGTGATGAGCCTTTGTTCTACATCCATATGAACATAGACTATCCTTTCAACCTCACAGGTATCTTGTACTTCCCTAAGATCAACAACAACTTTGAGATCCAGAAGAATAAGATTCAACTCTACTGCAATCAGGTGTTTGTGACAGATCAGGTGGAGGGTATTGTACCTGAGTACCTCACTCTGTTACATGGTGTGATCGACTCGCCAGATATTCCGCTTAACGTATCGCGTAGCTACCTTCAGAGCGACTCTAATGTTAAGAAAATTTCGGGTTATATCACTCGCAAGGTGGCGGACCGTTTGAAGGAACTCTTCAACACCATGCGTGAGGATTATGAGAAGAAATGGGATGATTTGAAGATCTTTATCCAGTATGGAATCTTGACTGATGAGAAGTTTGCCGAGAAGGCGCAGGATTTCATGCTCCTCAAATCTACCGAGAACAAGTATTTCACAAGCAAGGAGTATATCGACTTGGTGAAGGAGAATCAGACCGACAAGGATAACAACATCATCCTTTTGTATGTGGATGATCCAGTCGAGAAACACCCATTTGTGGAGGCTGCCAAGAACAAGGGCTACGATGTGTTGGAGATGAATGGTCAGTTGGATAGCCACTACATCAATTACTTTGAGTCGAAGAACCAGAACGTGCGTTTCGTACGTGTGGATAGTGACGTGGTGGAGAAACTTATCCAAAAGAAGGATCAGATGTCAATGTCGCTCACCGAGGCACAGCAGGAGTTGATGCGTCCTGTATTCGAGAGCCAGATGCCTAAGGATGATAAGATTACATATAATATCTCATTCGAGCCAATGTCGGCTGATGAGGCTCCTGTGGTCATCACTCAGAATGAGTTTATGCGCCGTATGAAGGAGATGGCTAAGGTTGGCGGTGGCGGCATGAGCCAGTTCTATGGTCAGATGCCAGATAACTTTACAATCACAGTAAACGGCAACCACCCAATCGTAATCGATATCTTGGGCGATGTAGAGCGTTCTTACGGCGATAAGCTCAAGTCAATCACTAAGAAGATTGACGCAGCAGTGGCTGAGGAGAAGCGTTTCGATGAGACAGTGAAGGGCAAGAAGGAGGCTGACTTCACACCTGAGGAGCGTGAGATGTCGGAGGAGCTTTCTAAGAAGGTTGTCACTCTGCGTGATGAGCGTAACGAGCGTCTCAAGGAGATCGGTAAACAGAACAATTTGGTGCGCCAGATTATCGACCTTGCGCTCTTGTCAAACGGCATGCTCAAGGGCAAGAATCTCACAGACTTCATCCAGCGCAGCATATCTCTTATCGAGTAAATACACCGAGAAGAGCTCACAAAACATAGAGGATGTTCAATATTATGAACATCCTCTCGTTTTTTACTCCCCC
>JAFOZN010000114.1 GCA_017391185.1 Alistipes sp.
ATTGAAGCACCACGCAAAGTCTCCTGACCCAGGATACCTGCAACGCGCTCGCAAGACTCACGACGCTTGTTGTAAGGAGAACCTACCAACTCGTGCTTAACAACAGAATCAACCAATACCAAACGGTAGCCATACTTCTCAGGATCGAATGGGAAGTACTCGAACTCAGAAGAGAGGCAGTCCAAACGCATCAAGTTACCCTTCTTACCGTGTACTGAAGCGAACTGATCCATGATACCGCACTTCACGCCGCAGTAGTTGTGCTCTGTTGACTGACCGATACGAGCCAACTCAAACTTCTCGATCTTATCCTCGTTGTAGAGGTGGTTAAGAGCGAAAGCAAATGTTGACTCCAAAGCTGCAGATGATGAAAGACCTGCACCAAGAGGTACATCACCACCAAATGCTGTATCGAAGCCCTCTACCTTGAAGCCACGCTTCTGAATCTCACGAGCAACACCGAAGATGTAGCAAGCCCATGACTGCTCTGGCTTATCCTCCTCGTTCAAACCGAACTCAGCGTAGTCCTTCAAATCTACTGAATATGCGCGGATCTTATCTGTACCATTAGGCTTAATCTCAGCTACCATACCCTTGTCGATAGCACCTGGGAATACGAAACCGCCATTATAGTCTGTATGCTCACCGATGAGGTTGATACGACCTGGAGAAGTGTAAAGCTCACCTGTTGTGCCAAACTTCTCTGCAAATTTCTCTCTGATCAATTGAATGTCCATAGTTTTAAAATTGTTTAGTTAGTTATTATTAGATTGATAGAATTCTTTTCTAAAGTTTTACGTTAATTACCTTACCCTGCTTTACGTTGAAGGTCTGAGTCTTACCACCCTGCTCCTTCACTACTACCTGCAACTTCTCACCCGCGCGCTTTACATCCACATCAAAGTTACCGCCGAAAGCGCGGATATTCTTGAGCGAAGCATACTCCCAATCTGTAGGAATCTCTGGTTTAAGCTCAAACGAGCGCATACCTGTTGGACGGATACCGAACATACCCTCGGTGATGATACGGCAGTAGAGTCCACTCTCAGCTGAGAGATGACGCTGGCTACCCTCTGGCCATGCCTCGATAGGATATGGAACATGGTCACCCAACAAACGGCGATTCGAGTAGTATGAAAGCTCCTTAGTCATAAAATCTGGATAACCCGCTGCATAACCGCCACGGAAAGCGTAGAGTGTCGAACGATCCCAGAACGTCTCGCTGTTCTGAGCTGTCAACAAACCATCCTTGGTATAAAGGTCTGACTTAAACATTGCATTCATAGTGGCCTCAGCACGATCGTAGATACCTACACACAAAGGCATACAGATCCAAGAACGAAGGATGTCGTTACCCTCATAGTAACGATATGTCTCATAACCCTGTACTGTTGCACCGAAGTATGACTCGATAGCTGAACGCATAGCCTTGGCACGCTTCATCAAATCGGCATATACCTTGCTCGACATGCCCAACTCACGGCTAAGGTGAGCAGAAGAGATCAAAGCATCGTAGTAGAGCGTAGAAGTACAAAGGTTAGCTGGGCCCGATGGGAAACGGCCCTCCAACTCATCGCGGTCTGACTTCACTACACCATACTCATTGATCTGACGGCGGCTATACTCCAAGCACCACTCGATGAGTGGCCACAACTGCTTAGCCTCAGCCTTATCGGCACGAGTCAAAGCATAACGAGAAGCACCATAGGCAATCATAGCTGCATCACCACGATCACCTGCACCATTCCAAATATCATCACCCTCGGCAATGATTGAGCTTGGAATAGGCTTCCACTCATCGTTCATAAAGCGAGCAAAGTGCATATATGAGTTCAGCGCTGACTCATTACCCACCGCATAACCTGTGAATGGGAAGAATGGGTTTACATACTCAGCCTGATCATTTGCCCAGATAGCAGCATAGTAGCTCTCGCCACCAGGAGCATGCATATAACCACCCTTAGTCTTACAGATAGACTCCGTAGCACGAATCTTGGCAAAACGGAACTCTGTATCGATAACATCGTCTGGAGTATCCAACACCAAATTCTCATCCATGTGGTCAATAAATGCCTTACGCTCTGCCAATGCAGCCTTCACATCAACCGCAGCAAACTTCTCATCCTTCAAACCAGCCTGAATAACCAAATCAAACTCGATCTCCTCGCCTGGCTTGAGCTTATAGACACCAGCACCCTCTACATGAGTAGATACCTTATAAGAGCCCTTCACACCCTTCTCAGGATCAGTCAAGAAAGACTGCTGAAGATCAGGCACCTGCAAGGCCATGTTCACTGTACCGCTATTGCGAACAACATAATGCTCACACATCATCGGACGCTCCATTGTAGGGAAGATGGTACGAGTAATCTCCAAGCCATAAGCACCGCCCTTATGATCCTCGACAACCGTCATTGCGCCATTAAGCTCGACATAACGGGTAGTGAACTTGAGGTTATTATTGTTATTGATTCTGAGTTGTGCTACAACGTCCAACTTCTGACGAAGCATCAAGCTGGCGTGAGTATTATTTGGAATACGGCGCAACATAGGGAAGACAAGCGAGCGATCCAACTCAAACTTGGCATTCTCGTCTATACCCCAATAGAGTACCGTAGCCATCATCTTTCCACTCATCTCGACATGGTCATTGTGAGGGTAGTTACCCTGCTTAACCTCCATACGGATTGTCTTACCATCTGGTTGGATTGTCCAACGATTCTGCGCCGAAGCGGTGAAGCCCATCAATGCCACAAGGGCAATCAATATAATCTTTTTCATTCTTTAGGTTGTTTACTTTGTGTAGAACTTATAGATACAAACGTGGTTGTACTGCTCACCTGGGTTAAGCACTGTAGATGGGAAACCATCGTGGTTGATTGCATCTGGGTGCTTCTGAGTCTCCAAAGCCACTGACTCACGGAACTTCAAAGGCTTGCCATACTTACCATTGTATGTACCATCGAAGAAGTTACCGCTATAGAACTGGATAGCAACCTGATCCGTAGCTACATCCATAGCACGGCCCGATGTTGGCTCATAGAGTGTACAGATGTTGAGAACCTGACCATCATCCTCGCGCTCCAAAACCCAGTTCAAGTCGTAACCCTTACCATTCTTGAGCTGTTCGTGGTCTGCCTCGATGCGCTCGCCGATAGTGTGTGGCTTACGGAAATCAAATGGAGTACCCTCCACAGGGATAATCTCGCCTGTTGGGATCAAATCTACATCTGTTGGAGTGATACGATCTGCCTTGATAGTAAGCTCGTGGTCGGTGATAGTACCGCCAGCCTCACCCTTGAGGTTGAAGAATGAGTGGTGTGAAAGGTTCACAAGCGTAGGAGCATCTGTCTTGGCAGCATAAGTCACTACAAACTCATTCTCAGCAGTCAACTTATATGTCATAGTGATATCCAAGTTGCCTGGGAAGCCATCCATGCCATCTGGCACTCTAACCTTCATTACCATAGCATCTGGCTTGAGCTCAACGACATCCCATACAAGCATATCGATACCCTTGGCACCACCATGCAACATCTGACCATTGCTATTGCAAGTCACCTGATAATCCTTGCCATTAAGCGTAAATTTACCCTTACCGATACGGTTGGCAACACGACCTACATTGGCACCCAAGAAACGCTCGCCTGTATTGTTCACATAGCGGTCGATATTCTCATAACCCAAGACGATATCAGCCATTTTACCCTCACGATCTGGAGTCCACAACGATACTACACGACCACCGAAGTTTGTCACCTGCATAGTGATAGTACCATTTGTCAAGGTATAAAGATCTACCTTTTTACCATCTACCGTTGTCTGGAAATCCTCAGCCTTCATCAACTTCAGACATCCCTCCTCACACTTCTCGCCACAGCAACCTACCAACATCACAGCTGCTGCAAGCACGCTAAAAAACTTTTTCATATCTTCTTTTATTTTAATTTTTCGCTCTTACACTCTCTTATTTACCCTCAGGCAATGGCATCTGGAAAATCTTGCGAACACGCTCCATATCGTACTTGCTACCACGATCGTAGTAGTAGATACCATTCTGCTCCTGCATAACGTCTGTGAGCTGAGTGTAGCAGTAACCCCACATCTTGTCGCTCATGTCGATTAGAACCTTCACCTGAGCCTCCAAACGCTTATAGAAATCCTCCTTAGTCTTAGCAGCATCACCATAACCCCAAGCACCATCCTTGGCAGGGTTAGCCTCCATACACTTGATACCACCAAACTCATCCAAGATATAAGGGATATCACCCTCATACTTAGGGAATGTAAATGGTGAGTTCAAGATACCACGGTTGAAACCGATGTTACCGCGCACGCGTGACTGAACATCTGGTGCGCGAACAAACATATCACCATTGTTGAAGACAATCTCCTTCAGACGCTCTGGGTTCTGCTCATAGTGGTGCTCAGTCCAGATATCTGTCAAAGTCTGCACACCACCACTCACTGTGTTGATTGGACGAGATGGATCCAACTGCTTGGTAATGGTATAGATATCTGCCTGGAAACGTGGGAACTGAGTCTCATCTGGCCAGAACTGCTCATTAAATGGAGTCCATGTTACGATAGATGGGTGATTCATATCTCGTACCACTACATTACGCCACTCTGCGATAAAGTTACGAGCCGACTCTACATGGTTAGCATCGAAACCCCAGCTTGGAGCCTCACCCCATGTCAAATAACCCAACTTGTCTGCCCAATAGTGGAAACGCTCCTC
>JAFOZN010000115.1 GCA_017391185.1 Alistipes sp.
CGGCGTGACCTGGACAGTCAACGTGAGCGTAGTGACGGTTTGCAGTCTGATACTCAACGTGTGAAGTGTTGATGGTGATACCACGCTCCTTCTCCTCTGGCGCGTTGTCGATAGAGTCGAATGAACGAAGCTCTGAAAGACCTGCCTTTGCAAGAACAGTTGTGATAGCAGCAGTAAGAGTAGTCTTACCGTGGTCAACGTGACCGATAGTACCGATGTTCACGTGTGGTTTCGAACGATCGAATTTTTCCTTTGCCATAGTAATATAAGTTTTTTAAGTTTTAAAGTTTCTTACTCATATTTTGCAGACTTATCGCGCAACACTTGTCCACCTCCTGCTGAGTGTCGACAGTGTTACACGCTTGTCTGATGTGAGCGGAAGACGAGGCTCAAACTCGCGACCCATAGCTTGGAAGGCTATTGCTCTATCAACTGAGCTACTTCCGCAAAAATATACCGTTCAGAGCATGCTTACCTCTCACAATTAAGTGAGCCTCTGCAACCCCGATCGGCATCGTAGTGGGAAGAGATGGATTCGAACCACCGAAGGCGTGCGCCAGCAGATTTACAGTCTGCCCCATTTGGCCACTCTGGTATCTTCCCGATATGTAAAGTTGTAGACCGTATGATCTACAACTTTGGAGCCGATGGAGGGATTCGAACCCCCGACCAGCTGATTACAAATCAGCTGCTCTGGCCAACTGAGCTACATCGGCGTTTGACCTTTTCGCGTTGCAAAGGTACTACAATTTTTTTAATCTGCAAATTTTTTCGCAACTTTTTTAAAAAAAAAATTTCAGCACCCTCTTTTTCAAAGAACTCACCACCCAGTAAAACTGCTTTGGTGGAAAATCGAGTGCAAATATATAACTATTTTGTGAAACACGAAACACTAAGAGCGTTTTTTTTTAAGTTGACACGTATTTTTTTGATTTTAGGCACTTTTTAAGCCTTATACCTATATATATAATATATTATAGAAATCGTCAATCGCTCGATTGATAAATTTTATTGGCGATAAATTTGGCAACTCGAACATTACAACTTATCTTTGTGCTCGCAAAATAGATATTTATTAACTAAAAAATATTTTAACATGAAAGTAGAGAACGGTAAAACAGTCTTTGTAGATTATAAGCTTACTGTTGATGGTGCTATTGCAGATCAGTCACAGCCAGGTCAGCCATTGCAGTTTATTTGCGGTATGGGCATGTTGCTTCCAAAATTCGAGGCAGCTGTTATGGACAAGGAGCCAGGTGAGTCAGTATCATTCACACTTGAGGCTAAGGATGGCTACGGCGAGATTATCCCTGAGGCTATCGTTGAGCTTCCTAAGACTGTGTTTATGATGGATGGCAAGATTGCTGAGGAGATTTTGTTCGTAGGCAGCCAGATTCCTATGGCAACAGCAGAGGGTCAGCCAATGATGGGCGTTGTTAAGGAGGTAAAGGAGGAGTCTGTAATGATGGACTTCAACCACCCAATGGCAGGTAAGACTCTTAACTTCGATGTTACTGTTGTTGACGTACGCGAGACATCACCAGAGGATCTTTCAAAGATTATGGGTGGTGGTTGCAGCTGCGGCGAGTGCGGTGGCGGTTGTGGCGAGCACGAGTGTGGTGAGGGTTGTGATTGCGGCGGCTGCAACTAATATTTGTTGAGATAACAGCGCATCTACTTCCGCTAACGAAATATTTCGCCAATGGGCAGTACGCCTAAGTACAGCCCATCGTCTCAAATTTCGCCGAGCGTTGTATCTGCACTATTCTATCAACAAATAGACATCGTGATGTTTTTCGTGCTTCGTGCGCCTAAAACTAACTCTTGTTATACAACTTTTAAATATGAGAGACTATCTAACCTTTAGGTTGGATAGTCTTTTTTTTTTGTAGGAGCGTCAGGGTTGCAATATTGTTCTATTTGAGAACAACGAAATAAATAAACATTGAAAATTTCACCATAAATCAGCCCTTTGGCAGAGAAAAAGTTGTATATTTGCGAACTCTTTTGAAAACTTAAATATATAACAAAGAATGAAATCATTGAAAATTGGAGACCTTACCGCACGCCTCCCCATCGTGCAGGGCGGTATGGGTGTCGGCATCTCGCTCTCAGGCCTTGCATCGGCTGTAGCGAATGAGGGTGGTGTCGGCGTTATATCATCAGCAGGATTAGGACTGATTTATAAGGATAAGGCTAAGAGTGTGGCTAAGGCTGCTATCGAGGGTCTTAAGGAGGAGTTGCGCAAGGCACGCGCCAAGACCGAGGGTATCATCGGCGTGAACGTTATGGTTGCTATGACCAACTTCTCGGATATGGTGCGCACCGCTATCAAGGAGGGTGCAGATATCATCTTCTCAGGTGCAGGACTTCCGCTTAACTTGCCATCGTTCTTGACTGAGGGCGCAAAGACAAAGTTGGCACCTATCGTATCTTCGGCACGCGCTGCAAAGTTGTTGTGCGAGAAGTGGTGGCAGGAGTATCGCTATACTCCAGATGCTATCGTTGTGGAGGGTCCTAAGGCTGGTGGTCACCTTGGATATAAGAACGACCAGATTTTTGCGGAGGAGTACAGCCTTGAGAAGACTCTTCCAGAGGTTGTTGCCGTTGTAAACAAGTTTGCTGAGGAGCACAACTGCCATATTCCCGTTATCGCTGCGGGTGGCGTTTACACTGGCGAGGATATCTATAATATGATGGAGCTCGGTGCTTCGGGCGTGCAGATGGGAACACGCTTTGTGACTACCGAGGAGTGCGACGCAGATATCGCCTTCAAGCAGGCATATATCAACGCCTCGCAG